>NZ_JAVJRX010000062.1:0-127715 GCF_040219735.1 Coleofasciculus sp. G1-WW12-02
ACCTACAAACTCTGTTTTCTCATGTTATTATTATACCTATAATTAGCAATAAAAGCAACTAAAGTTGCTAGGCTAAACGCCTCGCTCGGTTTCATCCCTCGGATAAATCGCGAGGGCTTTCACCATTGCTTATCCTGTAAGCCAGCCAATCAAGCTTTGTCCACTCAGAGCTTCTACCGCCAGGAGTGAGACGAAGCCAATCATGGCTAGACGTCCATTGAGCTTTTCCGCGTATTGTGTCAAACCAGTGCGTGGTGTGTCATCGACATAAACCTTGGGTTCGATCGCAAAGTTATTCAGTCTGTCTCCTTCTTCGAGGCTATAACCGCGTGTCGTCATTTGCTTGTCTCCTTTGTTTTCGTCTTACGTTAACAAATGTAACATAATGTAAATATTTTTTGTAAGTGCTTGACAAAATCAAAGAGTAGTAAAATCCGTACTCAGCACATTAGGTGTTCCCGGTATGGGGGAGATGAGGGAGATGGGCAAGATGAGGGAGATGGGGAGATGGGGCATTTGTAGGGGCGAAGCTTATGCGCCCAGATGTCTCGGTTTTATGCCAACACGCATAGCGCATAAGCTTCGCCCAATTCCCATGGGGAACAGGGGAAGCAGGGGAAGAGGATGACCAATGAACCATGAACAAAGGACAAATCCCCAATCACCCTTTCCCGGTTAGCCAATAGGTGAGCATTTCTCCTTTTCCCTTAACCTCAATGATCCCGCGTTTTTCCAAGATATATTTATCCTTTAACCGTTCGTAAGTTGCCTGAGTGACTTGAATTCCCCCAGAAATTCCTTGAGATTCCATCCGCGAGGCGACATTTACCGTATCCCCCCACAGATCATAAATAAACTTTTTCATACCGATGACTCCAGCAATCACAGGTCCTGTGTTAATACCAATCCGCAGTTGAAACGCTTCCCCGGTATCCATGCGAAATTGAGTAATCACTCGTTGCATCTCTAATGCCATATCCGCGATCGCTTCGGTATGATTGAGTCTAGGTACAGGTAGACCACAGGCAACCATATAAGCATCACCGATGGTTTTAATCTTCTCCAACCCATACTCCTCAGACAGCAAATCGAACGTGGAGATAATGGTTCCGAGTAATTGAACCAATTCCGTCGGTGGCATTCGGCTTGATAAGGGGGTAAACCCTACAATATCTGCAAACAAAATCGTCACATCGTCGAATTGTTCAGCGATGAGGGCTTCCCCATGGTACTTGCCTAGGGCATTGTGGTTTTGTTTCAACTGCTGTGCGATCGCCTCTGGCAAAATATTTAATAATAGGCGTTCTGACTTTTCTTGCTCCGCCCGCAAATCGGCTTCCGCTTGGAGGCGTTGCTTCTCAACTTCAATGCGCTGGGTGATATCTTCTAATACCCCTAAAACGCCAACAACCTTACCTTGGGCATCATGGATGGGGATTTTACTTACATCTAGCCAAACCGTTTGCCCATCGGTGGGGGGTTTTTGTTTGGTTTCGACAACATGGAATTCGGCTTGATTCCGGGTAATAACCCGCAAATCTTGCTGGCGGTAGAGTTCAGCAATGTCTCGACTGGGAAGTAAATCATAGTCTGTTTTCCCCACCACAACCTCTGGATTTTCTAGCCCTGCTGCCTTTGCCCAATTTTTATTGCAACCGAGAAAGACTAAGTTAGTATCTTTCCAAAAGACTTGTTGGGGGATATTATCGATAACTAATCGCAAATATTCCTCTTTTTCTCTCAAGGCTGCTTCGGCTTGCTTGCGTTCTGTCACATCTGTGCCAATTGAGAGAACTTCAATTAATTCACCACCCTGATTAAAAATCGGTTTATTCGCCCAAGTCACCCAAACCGTTTCCCCCGTCTTGTGAATGGTTTCCACGGTTCTGATCCGGTAACGTTCTGGACGTTTGCGGATAGCTCGAATCAAAATAGACAGCATCCGCTGCGATCGCGGCGTATTCGGGACGAGAGTTCCCACCAGATTGCTATTGAGCAGTTGATCGTTATCATAGCCAAAAAATTCCTGACCATAACGATTGATGAATTTAATTTGCCCTTGAACATCCCACCGCAAAATAATGCAATTCGGGGTTTCGACTAAATCTCGATACTGCGCTTCACTTGCTCGCAACGCTTCTAGGGTTTGTTGATGTTCGGTAATATCCCGCGCCACCCAGAGAACGGAGTCTTTTGAGATGGGTGAAATACTGGCTGAAAACCAAACAGTTCGATCAGCCAAGGTGAGACGATACTCAACCTGAACCCTCTGCTGGCTGTCTAAGGCTTGGCGAATATAACCGACAAACTGATCCGCTTGCGATCGCGCCAAAAGATCATACTCAGTTTTGCCCAGCATAGCTTCGACAGGTTGACCTAACAAGTCTGGATTTGTCGAGACAATTTTCAGATAACGTCCTTGGCGATCTTTGACGAAAATCAGTTCCGTCACCGCATCACATAAGGCACGTAATTCTGATTCAGAGTTGAGGGAATTTGTCAACCATTTAGACCGTTGACATAAATGTGAGATCGACTGACGTATCCCAATAAAGATCAACCCAGCGAGTAGGGCGACTAAGCCAAAAGCCCCCAGACAGACAACCAGAATATGACGGGTATAGGGATAAATTGCTGACCAATTGGTCATGGTTTACCGAAAAATTGGGTCTAAAGCTTCGTCCTTTAGGACGACTTTGTGTTAGAATTAACTTAGAGGAAAGGGTATTAAACCTCTTGTAAAACCCTAGTCCGAGAGGCATCGCACCTTGAAAACTAGACTTAGAGGGTTCTGTACAGGAAGGCTGGTACAGGTAAAAAGTCTAAGCAACAAGTACCAGAAAACACATTCTTTCTTGTTTTCAATAAATAGTACGATAGGGCATATCGAAACTAGCTTCTGTAATGGAGCAAAACGCTTCTCTTAGAGATGCTCCTAGTTGAGTGAAATAGGACCCCTGTTTCATAGTAAGAGCGCTTGATGAAAGAAGAATCCTGACGCCTAAAGGCGTGAGGAGTGTCAAGGTAACATCGGTATACATCACCGACCAGGCTTGCCTGTGAATAGTTGCTGAGAAAGATGCTACCCCGATTAAATCTGACACTGTTGCACTGGTTCGGTTCGATATGCCCTTCTTAGCAGACCAAAGGGTGCGATCGCACAAGCCCTACAGCAGGTATTCAAAGACTCCTGCAGGGAGAAAGTGTTTGGGTGTGGCGCACCCATCCCATCAGTCTGTCTTAGGGACGGATTCTATGATAGTGATAGACGGAGAATCCTTCGTTGATTTCGATCAACCATTACCATAGACATTCTGTGTTAAACAGTAATGCTCGCTTCCAAATAACGACGGTACTTTGAGGCGATTCTTAGAACCTTTATTTGTGCGAGCAACCCGTTTTTGTGCCCTTTTTAAGGCTTTTTCTGCTTTCCTCAAAAATCTAGGGTTCTCTACTTTGTTTCCCTCTGAGTCAGTGTAGAAATGGTTTAAACCGACATCTATGCCCACCATTCGATTAGTGGGTTCGTGATATTCATTGCGCACCTTCTTGATGGAAAACTGAACATAATATCCATCAGCCCGACGCACAACACGCACTCGCTTAATTTGCTCTTTTTGGTAAAAGTGCAAGTCGCGAGTACCCCACATTTTAAAGGTTCCAGCCTTAAAGCCATCCCTAAATGTAATGGTTAATCGGTCATCCGACAACACCCAACCATCAACTTTGTACTCTACTGAGGAAGGTGTTTGGTGTTTGCGAAACTTGGGAAAGCCTTTCTTGCCTGGAACCTTTTTCTTGCACTTATCAAAGAACCTAGCAATGGCGCTCCATGCTCTTTCGGCACTAGCTTGACAAGCTTGAGCTGAAAGCTTCTTGCACCATTCAAATTGTTCTCTAAGTACCCGGCAATATTTATTGAGGTCATATTTGTTGACCCCAATGTTATCCATCCAGTAACGGAGGCAAGAATTACGCACAAAACGAGCAGTACGAATCATCTCATCTAAGATGGCGTACTGCTCGTCTGTTCCTCGTAATTTCGCCTCGAATACTAGCATTGTTAACTCAACTCTATGCCAAGCATTTTAGCATAGACCATGAGATAGTGCAAAAAGCAGGTATATTGAATACCTGCTTTTTGCCTGGGGGAGTGAAGGCACCCCCACCCTACTCCACTTCGTTCCTTCGTTCCTTTGAGAGCGGGGTTCTATCGCTCCCCCAGTCCCCCACGTCTCGATAGACGCAACTGCCCAGCCGGACATGATCAAACCATATCCTATGAGCGAAACGAAGGGTCAAAACTCAAAACTCCACTCGTTTCGGATTAGAATGATGTCCTGGTTGTTTCCCAGGGTGAGAAATTCATGGGTCGTGCTGAAAAAGTTGTACTAGCCTACTCAGGAGGAGTCGATACCTCCGTCTGTATCCCTTATCTCAAAGAGGAGTGGGGTGTTAAAGAGGTGATCACGCTAGCCGCCGATTTGGGTCAAGGTGATGAGCTCTCCCCCATCAAAGAAAAAGCGTTGAAATCCGGTGCCGCCGAATCCCTGGTGGTAGACGCGACTGAACAGTTTGTCAAAGATTACGCCTTTCCAGCGATTCAGGCAAATACGCTGTATGAAAATCGCTATCCCTTGTCCACAGCACTGGCGCGTCCGCTGATTGCTAAATTATTGGTAGAAGCTGCCCAAGAGTATGGTGCAGATGCCGTGGCTCACGGTTGCACGGGTAAAGGGAATGACCAAGTGCGGTTTGATGTGTCGATTACCGCACTCAACCCTAACTTGAAAGTTCTAGCACCAGCGAGGGAGTGGGGGTTTAGCCGGGAAGAGACGATTGCCTACGGGGAACGTTTTGGGATTCCTTCTCCGGTGAAAAAGTCCTCCCCCTATAGTATTGACCGTAATTTGCTCGGTCGCAGTATTGAGGCGGGGATTCTCGAAGATCCCATGGCTGAACCGCCCGAAGAAATCTATCTGATGACCAAAGCGATCGCGGATACTCCCAATGATCCAGAATACGTGGATATTGGCTTTGAGCGAGGAATTCCGATCTCGCTGAATGGTCAAGCACTTGACTCTGTATCCCTGATTACTCAGCTTAACCAGATAGCCGGAAATCATGGGGTTGGGCGGATTGATATGATTGAGAATCGGGTTGTCGGCATTAAATCCAGAGAGATTTATGAAGTCCCGGCTCTGTTAACCTTAATCCACGCCCATCGCGACTTAGAAAGCCTGACGTTGACCGCTGATGTGAGCCAGTATAAGCGAGGGATTGAAGATACCTATAGCCAACTGATTTACAAGGGGTTATGGTACTCTCCCCTAAAAGATGCCCTAGATGCCTTCATTCAGCAAACTCAGGAGCGAGTTTCAGGAAGCGTGCGGGTCAAATTCTTCAAAGGTAATGCCACAATTGTTGGACGAACATCCAGCAATTCCCTCTATACCCCAGAACTGGCAACCTATACCTCTGAAGATCAGTTTGACCACAAAGCCGCTGAAGGCTTTATCTACATTTGGGGATTACCCACTCGCGTTTGGTCAGCCAAAACCAGAGGTTAAACCCAGTAGGGTGGGCATTGCCCACCAGCCTTAATTCGGTTCCGCCGGAGAGACCTTGGGAGCATGGAGCGTGAAAGCACAAAATGTTTAGGCTAGCGATGGCGTTGGGTTGCGTCCCAAGGGCCCAACCTACTTGCATTGACATGCATCCGAGTTCCACCGGAGAGACGTTCCACCGGAACGTCTCTACAAATCGCTAGCATAGAAAGACAAACGTCCACGTTGTAGCTTCAATCCCCCTATGCCCACCTATCCTGGAATTTCTAGCGACGCCTTCCGACATCCCCTTGACCAACAAGCCGAGGATGCCTTGCGGAGTGTTCCTGGATTTAACCTGGTTGCCCGCAAATTCGTCGAATTTATCTACGAACGTCCCCAATTCGTCTATCTGATGGGCAACAGTATCCAAGTAGGACCGCGCCAATATTCCACGATTTACAGCTTATTCCGCGAATGTGTGCGAGATTTAGATATCCATCCAGAACCCACCCTATTTGTCAGTCAAAACCCCCAAGTGAATAGCTATGCCTTGGGACAAGACAATCCGTATATTGTGTTGAATACAGGGTTGTTAGACTTACTCAGTGAAGTCGAAATTCGCACCGTTTTGGCACATGAACTCGGACATATCAAATGCGGTCACACGATTTTAATTCAGATGGGAATCTGGGCGATGGGTGCGGCTGCCTTCCTGGGAGATCTAACCTTTGGTATTGGTAATATTGTCAGCAGTGGTTTACTCTTCGCCTTTTATGAATGGCGGCGTAAAGCGGAGTTATCGTCAGATCGGGCGGCTTTACTGGTTATCGATGATATCAATATTGTAATGAAAACGATGATGAAACTCTCGGGGGGTTCTCATGCTTATGGTCATGAGTGCAGCCTTGATGAATTCATCCGCCAATCTGAACGGTTTCAAGACCTTGACCAAGATAGTCTTAATCAAATTTATAAATTTTTATTATACAACGGTGGGAATGGTTCTTTTCTCACCCATCCTTTTCCAGTTGAACGCTTGCGCTATCTGCGAGAGTGGGTCAAATCAGAAGAGTATCGTCAAATTCGTCAGGGCAATTATCGACGAGTGACGGATGAAGGAGCGGTAGATGTGCCATCACAAGCGGCTCAAAACCAGGAAGCGCAACGATTAAAGCGTCAACTTGACGAATTGCAACGGGAAATTAATCGGATTAAGTCTGAGTCTGATCATTCTTAAGGTTCGTCTGTAGTAAGCGCTGTCTTCGCTATCAACCCTCGTCGCGCTGACTTAAGCGGACTATCGCCACGTTAAACGCTTCCCCAGCTCCCCCAGCTCCCCCAGCTCCCCCAGCTCCCCCAGCTCCCCCTGCTGCTCTATCCTTTGCAGTAGGGGAACAGATGTGTCTATATATTTTCGCGAAAATATATATGATGAGTTTATGCCAATATCAATTTTGAGATCGTCAAGCTGAACACGCCGATGAGCGGTAGCCTTGACGCAGGGTGTCATCAACTTGCTACTATTAGACCTTCAGTAAGGGCGTAAGCGTCCTTTAGGATTTTCATGATCAGGGAAGTTATCTTAGACACTCATCATACTGAGTCTCGTACTCAACCCAACCCGCTAGGATTCCCTATTCAGCAGGCACAGGATGTTATCTATCAATTTTTACTAGATACGGTTAGACAGCAACCTCCAGAAACCGTTCTGCAAGAATTTAAGTTGTTATTTATTGACTATAATGCTTCAGAAGGTAATCCGGAAGCAATTAAAGCCTTATCAGAAATTATTTTTGCTAATGATGAAAAAGAATTCCAAAATACGGTTAAACGATCCTGTTATATTCTTATCAATAATTGGTATATCTTAAGGGATTTTAATGCTAGTCAAGACTTAATTAGTCTATTCTCTAATGTTCAACTTACTCGAAAAAGATTATCACCCACATTAAGCCGTCAAAGAACGTGGCTGTTAAATTTTATCAACAGTCCAGACTATCACGAACTTCAATTATTTATTACTCAACAAGGAACTTCAGATCCAGGTCATTGGAGTAACCGTTATATATCTTATCTACTTGTTCCTCAATATACAAATCCACACAACCCGGTGGAGCAGCGTGAAGCCGCCAGAATCTTGTCCAAAAAGCTCAAAGATCAGTTCAAGTTTGATTTGGCGATGTATACGGCGCACTCTCAATCAGCAATCCACCGGGAACCAATCCATCAAAATCCTACAGGTTTAGGAGATAAAGTTCTTGATTTAGTTAAAAAGATTGTCGTTAAACATGGGCTGTTTAGTTATAAAAATGTAGCTAATATATTTCTAGAGCAAACCCAAGAGTTAAACTATAGAAAGTTTAAAAGAAGTTTACAAAGTTATTTAATATTCTCAGTAAAAAAGAAAGAATTGGTTGAGTCTTTAAATCAAACCTTAACCGAAAAATTAAATAATCTTTATCAAGATTACCATGAGGCAACGATAGAGGCGGCATTACTCCTGAGAACCTGTAACCGTTTAATTGATTATTTTACTACGGAAAATCAAGATGAGCCGTCACCACTCTTTATTCTGCTCATGTCTCAAGGTCATCACTTAACTCTGGCGATGCTCTTACTGAAAATTATTATGATTTGTCCCAATTCGCGCAACCACCTAGAAAATTGTATTGCTAAATTGATTCAATATTATACCAAGTATCCGGAAGATGAATGTAGTTGGGTGATTACATTTTTTGAAGTGTTTAAAATAACCTTTGCCGTTCATACAGATAATGTTCAATATAATCTGATAAAAATGGATAATAATATAAGTTCAGAATTTAAGCTAGATGCTTACCGAGTGTTTTCTCAGCTTCGGGACTATGCCAATTTGGAAGAGAAACCTGACAATCAGTAGACCGAAAAGTTTGCGGTTGAGATGGAGAGCACAGGAGGAGCGGAAATACTTGAGCCGCTTTGGATATACTCCCGGAGCAATGTTCCAGACGTGCCATAATACCATAAGTAGGTTAGTGGAAATCAACCCAAGTATATTAAGTTTTGTAAATATTTCGCAAACCCTTACAAATAACAATTGACAATTGACGTAGCTTGCTTCTCGCTCCCTTGAGTATGACGATCCCCAGTTAGTAGGGGTAGTTTCCGTCCCTATGTTTGTTTTTCTCTGTCTTGAGTTAGAGACGAGCCACTTACACGATAAAGTAGAATGTCACCTTGGCTAGAGACAACGATCGCCTGGATACTGATAAGCTGGGCAATCGTTAGGTGCATATCGATTAGGAGTATAGCGTGAAACGACTGAGTGAGTTTTGGCGACAGATAGTAACGTTGGTTTTAGCCAGCGTGATCCTATTGATTGGCACAGCCTGTAGTAGTACAGCCGTGCAAAGTGGGCGTCCAGAAAATCCTCCTGTTCAAGCGGGAGGCGCTAATAATCCGTACAAACAGGGGGGAGACGGTTACACTGACAACAATATGTCTCTAAATCCTGATTTCAGCAGTAGGTTCAATGTATCCAACAACTCAGTAGGGCAACCTGAATCAGTTAGATTAATTTGAGAACGGTGACTTATAGAGTGCGATAACCGTAACTTGAGTATAGGGGATTGCACTCATCTGGACGCTTTGAGTCGTTCCGAGATATTGTATGCCATTTTGCTAAAGTGTTGAATTAAATGATTCTAGACAAGGGAAGGGTTTGAAACCTATCCTGTCTATTACTGCTTTAGACAATTGGGATAACTCTTTGACAACATAATGCAGGAGATTTTTTATGAGCAGAGTGATAGCTTGGCTAAAACGGAAGCGGTTGACTCAATTATTAACCGTGGCTCTGGCTGGCATTTTTGTATTCATCAGTACAGGATGCAATAGTGGAGTATCGGCGAAGACGGCTGATGATGTGACAAAAAATGTTACTGAAGTTCTCACGCCTACAGGCGAAGTGAAGGACTATCAGGGGCTAGATTCTCCGAAAGCGTCTCGACAGGCAAAAGATAATCCTGATAAACTAATTGAGAACGCGGAGAAAAATCTGGAGAAGAGGGCGGATACTCCTGAAAAGTTTATCGAAAATTATCGAGAAGGAGCGCCGCTTAATAAGCGAGTCGAGCGACTTGGCAAAGATGTGAAGGAGTCAGCCACTAATGTGACTGAGGGTTTGACTGAGGGAACTCAGAGAGGCGTTAAAAATCTCAAAGAAAATACGACGAATGCGGCTGAAGATGTAAGCCAGTCTGCTAAGCGTTCGGCAAAAGAGGCGAAAGAAAAAGCCGAGGATGTTGCTGAAGATGTAGCTAAGTCTACCAAACGTTCAGCCGAAGACACGAAAGAAAAGGTACAAGAAACTGGTGAAAATATAGCCAAAAAGACGAAACGCGCCGCAGAAGATACAGCCGATGTCGTGCAAGATAAAGCAAGTAAAGCCAGTAAATCGACGCAGCGAGCATTAGAAGATGCTGGGGATGCGATTGATTAGTGCAGCTTGACATAAGTTCTAAAGTAGTGTAATAGATCAGGGTTTATTGTTGATTCTTGATGGCAATAAACCCTGAACGACACAAAAAGGGTACGGTATTATCGTGTCCTTATTTTATTGTCTATGCCAGCGCGATCACACCAACCCCAACTCTATGACAGCTTATCCAAATCAACCTCAAGACACTGATGTGGTTTTGGGCGGTTCAACCTCCAGAGGAGACGCCGTATTAGGCGGAATTGAAGGAGTAAAACAGCAGTTGAGTCAGAACCCCCCATCCTCTCCCCTATCCCTGAATGCCAAAATAGCCGCCCTCCATAACGCTCTTAATTATCGGCAAAAGGGCATAAACATACTCATGCAAGCCTTAGAGGATGAATTGTGGGAGATTCACCAAACCGCCTATTCTCTTCTGGAAAAACACGCCGCCACTCAAGCAGAATCAGCCTTAACCCAATACATCATCCGATTAGCCAAGGAACTCCTCAACCGTTATGAAGCCGGAAATCGGGCGTTTTCAGAGGCAAATTTAAGCGGGATTTGTTTACAGTGGGAAATCTTAAGCGAGATTGATTTAAGTCATGCTAATCTCAGTGGGGCATATCTAAATCGAGTGGATTTAACTGGGGCAATCCTCAAGGGCGCTAACTTCAACCAAACTATCCTCAAGGGTGTAGAATTCTCTCAAGCAAATCTCAGTCATGCTAATCTAACTGGTGTTTCCCTAAGCGAGGGAAACCTCAATCAAGCTGAACTCATGGGGGTCAATCTCAGAGGGGCAGATTTGACTAATGCTAACCTGCAAGAGGCTAATTTGACCCAAGGGATTATCAGTTGGGCAAACCTGAGTTACGCGAATTTAAGCCAAGCTAATTTTACCCACGCCAATCTAGTGGGCGCAAATCTAACGGGAGCAGATTTGAGTGACGCCAACTTGAGGGGCGCTAAACTAAGAGGGGTGAATCTGACAAACGCTAATTTAGACAAGGCTGATTATGATGAGCATACAGACTTTCCCGTTGGATTTAGTGACTACGATAAATTAAGAAAAAATATGTAGGGGCGGGTTTCATCACCTCGTTTCCAAGCTCCGCCTGGAAATGCTAGTAGGGAGGCTCTGCCTCCCATAAAATGTGTAGGGGCGGGTTTCACGACTACCGTGTCTTCCCTCACCCAGATATCACTAAACCCGCCCCCGTCTAAATTATGAATTATGGCTTTTAATTCCCTATTCCCTATTCCCTATTCCCTATTCCCTGTTTCCTGACAAATGACCAATACATTTAATCCCCATCAAACCTTAGTCGAACAATTAGATTTAATGATCCGGGCGCGTTATCCGTTGCTTTATATCGTAGCGGTTGAAGAAGAGCCGGTGGAAGAAGTATTGCTATCAGTGGCTACCCAATCGCAACCGGAACGCCAAGTTTTACTCTGGGATATTGTGCGGGGATGGGAGGATAATGGGGCAGATAAGGGTTCAGTGATGGGGGCGCTGCATCGGATTCGGAAGACTGATCCTCAGGAAAATACCTTGTTTGTCCTCCGGGATCTGCATTTTATCTTGAAAAATTCTCAGAGCGATCGCAACGCGCCAGTGATCCGAGAATTGAAGAACCTAACCAAGGAACTTAAGCGTTCTCGCAAAACTTTAATCCTAACAAGTCATACTTTAGAAGTGCCAGCGGAGTTGAGTGAGGAAGTTACGGTTATTGATTTCCCCTTGCCCAATACTCAGGAAATTGATTACCTAATTAATATTCTGGTTAAACCGGAAAACTTAAATGTAACTGGATTAGCGCGGGAACAGTTAGTTAAAGCCTGTCAGGGATTGAGTCGTGCCAGAATTGCCCGGGTACTGGCAAAGGCATTAGCCGCCAAACAACAGGTGAATGAAACGGATATTGATGGAGTATTAGGGGAGAAAAAACAAGCCATTCGCCAAACTGGAATTTTAGACTTTTTTACCGCCCAGGAATCGTTGAAAAATGTCGGCGGATTGGAGAATCTCAAGCAATGGGTACGAATGCGCCAAGATGCATTTACAGAAGAGGCGCGACGCTATGGAATTCCCAATCCCAAGGGAATTTTGCTAGTGGGAATTCAGGGAACAGGGAAATCCCTATCCGCGAAAACCATTGCCCATGAATGGCGTTTACCCTTATTGCGGTTGGATACAGGACGATTATTTGGCGGAATTGTCGGGGAAAGTGAAAGTCGGGTGCGCCAAATGATTCAAATTAGTGAAGCGATCGCGCCTTGTGTATTATGGATAGATGAGATTGATAAGGCGTTTGGTAATATTAGCGCTGGTGTTGATGGGGATTCGGGAACATCGAGACGGGTATTTGGCACCCTGATTACCTGGATGCAGGAAAAGACGAGTCCTGTGTTTATTGTGGCGACGGCTAATAATGTACAGATTTTGCCGGCGGAGTTATTGCGTAAAGGCAGATTTGATGAAATCTTCTTTTTGAATTTGCCTACGGAAGCCGAACGCAAGGATATTTTTAAGGTTCATTTGCAACCCTTACGCCCTTCTCGCTTACGGGATTTTGATGTAGGGCGATTAGCACGACTTGCAAAGAATTTTAGTGGTGCGGAGATTGAACAGGTGATTATTGATGCCATGCATCGGGCTTATGGTACGGTGGTGAATGGACAACGGCGAGATTTTACCACAGATGATATTGTGCGGGCGATCGAGGAGACTGTACCCTTAGCCGCGATCGCACGGGAGCAAATTGAAGCGCTGAAACAATGGGCAGCCCAAGCGGGGGCTAGAACGGCGTCGAATGATAGTCAGTTGGTGGAGGAGTTAAAGCATTTTACCACACAGAAGGGGATTGGACCGTTGGAAGTGGATTAATGGTCTGTAACCAAAGCATTTAACAGACCCAGTAGTTCATCAATAGGAGTCAAATAGCGATCGTTGAGATCGATAAAGACTTCAAGGTGAGTTGTCAGGGATAAAAACCGCCAAATTTGACCTGTCGTAACCGTACCATAGACCGTTTTTGCAGCCATATCAGCGTCGCGTCGGTTAACTAAATAAGCGGCATACATGGTGGCAATACATTGAGCTAAACCTGCATTAATGTTTTCATTCTTGGCTTCAATGACGGTAACAACGGGCGCTTTAATCGTCAGCTTGTCAGGGTTAGCGGTGAACAAAAAATCAACAAAGCCGTTGAGTCCGAGACTGGGATCAGCCGTAAAGTTTTTGCCCGAAAATAAGGAAACCGTGGGATTAAGCATGACCAGTTCACTCAAAAGGGGAGCAATTAAATACTCAGACCGAGCCTTTTCGGTGTTGATGGCAGTCGCTAGGGGTACGAATCGTTTTAAGGCTTCGGTTAAGAAGCTACTGGGAACGATCGGCTCAAAATCGATAAGTTTCTCCACGGGAGTAACCTGGCTAATGCCTAAAGGAATGAGTTGGTCTAATGAGGTGAAATCGCTGTAAGCCATAATGTTAACCTTTATGCTTTCAAATTATGTAAAGACGTAGCCTGCTACGTCTCTACACAGTCAATTTTAGGTTGTACTAGAAACATCAGCTTAAGAGGGTCGCGATCGCTAAATTTTTCCCACCTATCTACAGACAGTTGGGCATGATTATTCGTTAGCTAATTTCTGGACAAATGCCCTGTGTTCTGGAGATTGCCAACCTGCTTGTAAAACCGTTAATACGGGTGGCATATTCCCCGCTAATAACTCGGCAACGGCTAACCACAACCCCGGAAAAACTTGACTTCGCATAATTCCATCGTTATCAGCCGATAATTCCAGATACTCGCCCTCTTTCAGATAGAACCAGCTCAATTTGCGATCAAGAACTTGCCAGACGATATATTCTTTGACTCCATTGCGGCGATATGCCTGTTTTTTAGCATGAAGGTCAATGGCAACGCTACTGGCAGCAATTTCGACAATTAACTCTGGCGCTCCTTCAATATAATCATCATCACTTAGTTGTGTTTGACCACCTGATTCTGGGTTGATCAAGAGAACGACATCGGGTTGAGGTTCGTTATCGAGATCTAAACGAACTGTTGGGTTGTCTCCCATGGAAATATTAGGAGTCATGGCTGCATAAGTTCCGAGCCAAGTGATAATTTGACCATGAGGTTCACCGTGGCTCTTAAATCGTAAGGCAGCAGCCATGTAGACAATTCCTTCAATCAATTCGGCTTTTTTCAGGTGAGGCATGGCATTGTAGCGACGCTCGAATTCATAGCGGGTGAGCTTGTCGCCATTTACCAAAGGGGGAGTGGTCAAATGCGGTAAGGGTGCTTTTACCATGACGATTATACTTGAGATGATCTTCTGCTGATCCTACCGAATTAGGGATTGAGACTGTACTTGAACGCACCCCACTCAAATCGAAGATTCTGAGTGGGGATTCTTATGCTAGGCTTGAAAATTCCCTTGCAGCAGAGCTACAATCGCATTTGTATCCAACAAGTAGCGATTACCATTCATCCCGTAGCGCCCTCTGCATCGCTACCCCATCTCCCTGCCAAGTTAACCGTCCTACCAAATCGGAGAAATCATAACTGAATTTGTGATTATTCTAGCGTGATCGCCGCTGTTTAAAACTAAATCCTCCAAGAGTGCTCCCCGCGTCACCTCAACTCTACCACTCTTAACCCAAGCCAGCTCAAGGCTCTACCGAAATAAGAGGTGCGATAGCATTTCTCTCTAGAAATGCTGAATCAGTACGCCAATTCGTTTCATTACCCGCAGAACTTCGTACAACTCATTTTGCGGACGAGCAAAGATCGAAAAATCTGTTGACAAGTCGTACAAAGCAACAGGTTCCTTAACTAACTTGATAAACATAAAACTGTCACCATTCGTCACTAAACCAAAAGTCGGTCGATCGGGAGCAGGATTTGCCATCATGTAAGCTAGAGCTTGGGGAATGGCAACTGAGAAAGAAAACTTGGTTTGTTTAGATTCAACCAAGGTTAACCAAAACTGATTTTGTAAAACCAGAGCATCAATCCGTCCTCTGTAGATTTCATCTCGTTCTTCAACCGAAATCTCAATCGACTTTTCACCCCGCAGCTTATAAGGAGGGTCGCAGAAACCCGCTAAATATAACAGAGGAGACACTAGAAGCAAATTGACTGTAGCCTCCGTCATAGCTCCATCCGCACTGTTGTACAGGTAGCTATTCTTAACCCGGTCTAATGTTTCCCGTTCTCCTTGAGAAAGTTCCGGCAGAGTTTCCTGCCACTCCGAGAAAAACTGGAGGTCAGTCGTTCGGCTCAAATTAAACCGAGATTGGGCTTCATTAAGGGAAGTGATTACTTCAGTAACGGCTAGGGTTTTACTCATAATTACAAACTATCCTCCATTTCTATTATGCAACTATTGCCCTCAGACAATAAGCTATAAAATCCCAAAAAGCACAATTAATAATTTCCTAAAATAAAGGCATCTACCCTAATTTCATGTACTACAAATAGATGAGCGCTAATTTTTAAGCACATACTGCACCACAGCTTGCGCTTCTACCTCGTCCATTTACGGATATAGGCGGATTTGGTATGAAAACCTACTGTGATAATGGGTGATAAAAATCAGAATCCCCTGCCACAAAATGCAGGGGATCGAATTCAAAGCTGTTCGATTCTCTTTCCCGTTATTGGTAGGGTCCGGGGGGTCTATCTTCTTTGAATGAGGCTAACCACTCGCGAACTTGACCCGCCGCAATGTCACGAGTTCCGAGTCCAAACGCCAGAGCGATCGCGACAGCAACGGCGCCCAAGAGTAAACCAAAGGCTAAGTTGACAATATCGCCAGCGATACCCATTTGTTGTAGCGCCATCGCCACGGAAAAGGCAATAATCGCAATCCGAGCCGCTTGTGCCAGAATTTGGGATTGGCGCGATCGCGAGCTGGTAATCAAGTTAAAGGCAAGATTCGCAAAGTATAAGCCAACAGCAAATACGATTAACCCCGCCAGAATTTGACCCGCGATGATAATAATCCCGGTGACAATCGTGGTTAAGGCTTCAAACTGCAAGACATTCGTTGCGGCAACTGTGGCAAACAAAAGGATGGCGACGAATACAATAATACCCACCAGTTCTGACGGTGTGCGAATGGAGGGAGTTGATTCCGCTTGAAGCCGGGTTTGGGCTCCACTCCCCGGAGTAGGTATGCCTAAATCGGGCTGTTCGGCAGGGGGGGGAGTGGGCGCAGGACGACTGGGGCTAGGTTCTGGTACACCGATCCAGCGATAAACATTGTTAAAGCCAATGCTGGTGAGAATATTGGTGACTAAATCCTTGACAAACTGACCCAATACATAAGCAATAAACAGAATCAAGGCTGCCGTAAAGATTTTGGGCAGAGCATTGAGAATCTGATTTAACATCGCGATCGCCGGCTCTGAGATCGCATCAATCTTTAAGGCATTCAGTGCGGCAATGGCAACGGGGATCAAAATCAAGACATAAACTATCGTGCCAATAATCCAGGACAGTGATTTCCCTCCGGGCGCACTTTGCAGTCCAAATCGCGCTCCGAGTTGATCTGTTCCAGCGGCTGACAAAAGATTGGTGACGATGCGACGCACAACCTGAGCCACTAACCAACCCGCCGCAGCAATTACAAGTGCTGCCAAGATATCTGGTAGGATTGCCAGAATTTCATTGAGCAACTCTTGCACCGGTCGCAGGGTTCCTTCCAAGCCCAAAGTGCTGAGAATGGAGGGTAGAAATACCAGAAAAATGAACCAGTACAGAGCATTCCCGATCGTTTCACTTAGGGAGAACTGATTGGTTTGCCGTTGAGTCTCACCTGCTCCGGAACGGGGTGTCTCATTGAATTGTTCACCCAAACGCTCATCTAAACCCAATGCCCGTAATCCTCGGGTTGTGATCAGCTTGACCAAGCTTGCCAATAACCAAGCCACCCCCAACAGAATTGCCGCTGCGAAAAGCTTGGGCAAGAAGCTCAGGATTTGGTCGAGGAAATTATTCAGGGGTTGAGAAACCACCTCGAGATTCAACGTCTGTAGAACCGCTACCACCGTAAAGATGATGATAATCCAGTACACGGCACCGGCTATCCATTTCTCGATCGGCGGAGCTTCTGCCCCCTGTTGACCACCAGCGAACCACTCCGCAATTTTATTGTCGATACGGGTACGATTGAGCAGTCCTTTGGTAATTGACTTGGCAATCAAGGCAATGATAATACCGACGACTAGGATGAGAATCGCGGCAATGAGATTGGGAACAAAGCGACTCAGATCTTGCAAAATTCCCTGAATACCAGTCTGAGCTTCTTGGATGGGTTCTGGTGTTTCCTGGGCTAAGAGGGGATGCACCCAAGGGGGCACACCTCCGATTGGGATAATTCCTTGCCACGTTTGGTTCATAGTCTTCCTTATCTAATAGTCTCTAACAGTAAACGCTCTCACAAACAATCTGTGACTTTCGGGCTACAACTCATCGAGTATCTATATCCTCTCAATCCATCGATATCTTTGTCTCCACGTTTTTGTGCCAATGCCAGATTTTTCACCTCAGCTCGTCATAGCTAACGGTGTACCGCTAATTACGGCGTTACCTCTATCTTTATGGGGAATTTGGGGGGAAAAATCAAGCTTATGTTGGTTTTTCTCCCTCAAATCAGCTTTTTTTGGCGTTCCTCAGGGTACAGGATATCTCTTTTTGGCATTCCCATGTCTAAAGACGAGGGGATAATAGGTGGAGCAAGTGAAGCAGCTCGGAAGACAACACTCCTTCGGTTTACCGTCTGGCGATAAAACTGGAACTCGTAGCATGGTGATAAACCTCACGAGTAAGTGGTTAGTCCCCTCGACCACCGTTAACAAGATGTCCTTTCCGCAAGCACCTATGACAAGTAGGTTTGTAGATAGCCCAGACTGGGGAAGTATCTGGTAGTACGTGCCAGTTAACGGCTTTCATTGGTCTATTCAACTCTTACGTTGCCAGTCCTGTCCTGGCAATCCCTAATCTCAAGCGATAGCTAGATTAGGGTTGTTGAACCCTGATGTGGTATTGCCAGGAGTCTCCCTATCCCCGATTTGCCTCGTCTTCCTCCCTTTTTGCACAATAGAGGAGATTTGATCCGGATTGAGTCAGACACGGCGAGCTGACACTGTATTGACTTCTCCCCCGGTTGAAACGCGGGGGATTCTAAGAGGATACTACAGGACGGGCTAAAGCCGCGTCCCGACCTTTTATCTTCTTAGAGTTCCAGAGGAGAACTCTGGATGGCGCAGTCAAAAACACCCTACTGACGCAAGGCTCAATCAAGACCTAGCTGTATCTCTACTTTGCGGAGGATATTGGCAGCACCATTAGCATCGGCGTTGACAAAATCTCCATTTTTTGTGCGGTACATTCCTCGTTTTACTCGCTTCCCACTCGGCATCCACCCTTCCGGGCCTGAGCCGAATACAGGTAGAGGATCGTTGTCGATAAAACTCGCTTTAGAGGTATAGCTTTCTTCAGTTTCTACGAACTGAATTCCATATTGTTCGCACAGTTGCTCAATCCTATTTTTAAGACGAGCAGTAGGAATTTGAACAAACTCCTGGTTCGTCTTTTTCCCTAACTCAATCCCATCTTTATTGCGTCGATTCCAACCGAAAACAACTGTTCCAATTCGATGTTGGAGACAATGGTTGACAACAACACGAGCGGCTTTGTTAACCGCATCTCTTGCTTGCCTATTGCGCTTTTCTGTGAGAGAGGCTAATTCTTCATCCCAAAATCCTTGAGCTTTCCCCAACTTAATGGTTGCCACCCGTTTGTTGTAGAGCTGATTAAGACTCTTTAGTTTACGTCCATCAACAATAAAGCTGGTCTCTACGTTAGAAACGCAGGTCATCCAGTTGTCGAGTCCGGGGTCGATTCCTAGCACCCGTGAGGAGTCTACATCTGCTGTTACAGAAGGCAGGAGGTAGACAAACTCAGCATAGAAGCAACCGTTGCGGGGAAGGATTCTCAGCTCTTTAATGTCTTTGAAGGCAAGATTAGATGGCTTATGAATAAAGAAATCCGCTATCTTGAACCATGTCTTGACTAGCGTTCCTAGCGGTATTCTAATTTGACCATCTTTAATCTTCAAAGCTTGTTTAGGATAACTGACAACAGAAAGACCGCCTTTCTTTAAATACTTAGGTAGTCTAGGATTGTCCGCTATCTTTCCTTTTCTGAACGCCTTCATCAACCCATCAAACGACTTGAAAGATTCGCTAACCGTTCTTAGCGCTTGTTGAGCTGCCTGAGAATAGAGGGCTTGGAAATGTTTGTTATTTTTATACTCCTTTTCTAAGTCATATTTACCGATAGTCCGCCGACACTTAAACCAGACTTGACGAGCATAATAAATACCACAGTTCATTAAGTTATTCGCTTCGGTGCAAATAAACTCTAGAACTGCAGTTAGCTCTTGATCTGGATTTAATAGTAATTGCTGACAACCGTACAATAACATCACCTCCAATTTTATGGTTATATTATATTACTTAAGGGGATTATTGCGGGATAAATCCCGCTGTCTTTACGACTTGCTCGGTTTCATCCCCCGACTGAAGTACGGGGGAGCCTGCACCATCGCTCATGCTGTAATAAGAGTCAGATTACCAGCTATCGACACCCTATTATCGGTTTAAATGTCCAATTCTCAAGTTTTTGAACAATCCATCCCCATTAAAGCCAGCGCCACCACCGTTGAGCGCTGCATCACGGATCTGACGCTGATGCACCGTTGGCTCAATCCAGCCCTGCGCTGCTATCCGGTGGGTGAGTGGAGTACAGATATTGGTAGTCGCAGTCGCTTTGTGATTCAAATTCCTTTAGTACAGCCTACCCTCTACAGTATCGTTGTGGAACGCGAACCCGGTTTAGTCGTTTGGCAATTCCAAGGATTTTTCCGAGGGCGCGATCGCTGGGAATGTCAACCCACGATTCTAGGTACGAGGCTGCTGAATCGTTTTGAGTTTGAAATTCCCAATCCTCTCGTCAGTTGGGGCTTTAATACCTTTGCCACAACCTGGACACAGCAGGATATGAAAGCCCAGCTACGGCGTCTGAAACGAGTCGCTGAGGAGATTTATCAAGGAATGACTTAATAGTTTTAGCGAGTATATTAGATTCAGCGTTAACTAAACCGCGATTTGCCGCTTAATGCATCTTACCCGCTATGACGACGATTCTTCTCACCCTTGGTGTTATCGTACTAACTCTGATTTTATTTATCAGCGAATGGTTGCCCGTTGATATTACCGCACTCAGCATCATGGTGCTGCTGATTGTGCTGGGATTAGTCACCCCTGAGGAAGGAATATCCGGGTTTAGTAGTTCAGCTACAATCACCGTGATGGCAATGTTTATCCTCAGTGCGGGAATTGCCCGCACTGGCGCTATTCAATTCATCAGTGAACTCCTCTTGAAGTGGGGAGGTAAAACGTCCTCCCAGCAGATTTTAGCGTTGGGGGCAATTGCCGGTCCGATTAGTAGTGTAATCAATAATACGGCTGTCCTGGCTGTCTTTCTGCCGATTGTGGAAGATTTGTGTCGCCAAAAGCGGATTTCTCCCTCCAAACTGCTTATTCCCCTGTCTTACGCTACGATTTTAGGGGGAATGATTACTGTAATTGGCACTTCGACCAACATTTTGGCGAGTGGTTTGTCGGATAAATTGGGGTACGGCACATTCAGTTTATTTGAATTCACCAAACTAGGATTGCTCACCTTCACGATTGGCTTGACCTATCTGGTTTTAATTGCTCCCCGATTACTACCCAATCGCAAAATCTCCAGTAGTGATACTCAAGAGTATGGACTTCAGGACTATGTGAGTGAAATTGTGATTCCCCCAGGTTCCAGCTTGGTCGGAAAAACCCTACGTTCGACTCAAATTCAGCGCAAATTTGATATGGACGTGCTGGAGATCATCCGTAACGACAGCCGTTTCGCCCAACCTCTTGCAGACAAAGTGTTGCAGGCTGGGGATATTTTAATTGTGCGGGGAAGGCGAGAATGTTTGCTGAATATTAAAGATGAACGGGGAATCGATATTTTTCCAGATGTAGAATTTAGTAAACAATCAATTGAAGAAAATCTGACATCCGGGGAAGATACGATTGCCGAAGTCTTAATTTTGTCGAACTCTGATTTGCTCGGATCGACCCTCAAAGAATTTCGCTTTCGGCAACGCTATAACTTGACTGTATTAGCCATTCGTCGTGGACAAGAATTCGTCCGGGAACGTTTGGGTAGAGTTCCGTTACGGTTTGGTGATTTGCTTTTGGTACAAGGACCTAAGCAAAGCTTTGTCGGATTACAAACCAGTCGAGATTTGTTGGTCTTTGAGCAACGAGACATGGAAACGTTTCGGCGAGAAAAAGCCGGAATTGCTGTGGCAATTGGTGTGGGAGTTGTACTGGTTGCTGCGTTTAACCTATTGCCGATTTTGGTCAGTGCCTTAGCAGGAGTCGTTTTAATGGTACTCACGGGCTGTCTGAAGCCAGGGGAACTGTATGGTGCGGTGCGCTGGGATATTATCTTTCTCTTAGCCGGATTAATTCCTTTGGGAATTGCCATGGAAAATTCGGGAACGACTAAATGGTTAGCTGACAATCTTGTCGCCCTTGGTAGTAGTTTCTCTCCCTATTGGATACTGACGTTTTTCTTTCTGATTACAGCGTTGTTGACCGAAATTTTATCTAATAACGCTTCGGTGGTTTTACTCTTACCCGTTGCGGTGCAAGTGGCTCAGACTTTGGAACTCAATCCTTTTGCCTTTATGTTTGCTGTCACCTTTGCGGCGTCGAATAGCTTTATGACACCGATTGGTTATCAAACCAATACCATGGTCTACAGTGCAGGAGGTTATAGGTTCCTCGACTTTTTCCGCGTGGGCGCTCCCCTGAGTCTTTTGATGACTATTGTTATTCCTCCTTTGATTATTCTGCTTTATGGTTTATGAGTCATTTGTCATTGGTAGGGGAGTCAACCCGAATTTGGTATTACGAAATTCACCCTGACCAAGTACGATAAGTCTTTGACCCATCAACAATCAACGAAAACATGACAAAAGTACGGATCGGACTGCTATTTGGGGGGCGCTCAGGAGAACACGAGGTTTCGATTTGTTCAGCACAAGCGATCGCGAAAGCATTAAGTACGCCGCCGAATACGGATAAGTACGAGGTTTTACCCGTTTATATTCAAAAAGATGGTATCTGGCAACCCCCAGACATCGCCGAGCAGGTTTTGGCTTCGGGAACGCCTCTAGAAGCCAATGGAGACGGAAACCTCTGGCAATTTCCGCCTCAGGTAGCTGAGGTGGATGTTTGGTTTCCTATCTTGCACGGACCCAATGGCGAAGATGGCACGATTCAAGGCTTGTTAACGTTAATGCAGGTTCCCTGTGTGGGTTCGGGTGTATTAGGTTCGGCAATGGCGATGGATAAGATTGCCATGAAACAGGTATTTGATCAAGTGGGACTCGCCCAGGTGAAGTATAAGGGATTGAGTCGCGCTCAGGTATGGTCAAATCCCTGCGTTTTCCCGAAACTGTGTGATCAGATTGAGGAAACGTTGGGGTATCCCTGTTTTGTTAAACCTGCTAATTTAGGATCATCGGTGGGTATTGCCAAAGTGCGATCGCGAAGTGAATTGGAAGCAGCTTTAGATAGTGCAGCCAGTTATGATCGCCGAATTATTGTGGAAGCGGGAGTCGTGGCGCGGGAAGTGGAATGTGCGGTTTTAGGCAATGATAATCCTAAAGCATCTGTGGTGGGTGAAATTAGTTATACCAGCGATTTCTACGACTATGAAACTAAATATACAGAAGGTCGTGCCACGTTATCCATTCCTGCACCCTTACCTGATGTCGTAAGTCGTCAGATTCAGGAGATGGCACTCCAAGCATTTGCGGCGGTAGATGCAGCGGGTTTGTCACGGGTGGATTTCTTTTATGTGGAGGCGACTGGAGAAGTTTTAATTAATGAAATTAATACTTTACCGGGTTTCACCGCCACCAGTATGTATCCTCAACTTTGGGAAGCCACTGGTGTGCCGTTTCCTCAATTAGTTGATCAGTTGATTCAATTCGCCCAAGAACGGCACGGTTCCTAAATCTGTGGACATTAAAGTGAACGGTTGAGAACTCGCTTCCCTTGAGAAGCAAGCTACGTCATTTGTCATTTGTCATTTGTCATTTGTCATTTGTCATTTGGAAACTGTAGGGGTTTGGTTACCAAACCCCTACTACCGTGGCTTGTGATTTTAGGTTTTTTAGCGGTTGGATAAATAGACATATCGCTGCTGGTAGATTATTTCAAGTCGGGATAATGCCTCTGGTGTATAGCGTTGGGCTTCAATACAGATTGATTGCCACAGGCGATCAAGGGCGTCGAGGTTGGGACAATAGCGTATGAGTGTGCGACAAGCAGCAATCCACTGTTCAATTTGGCGATAACTGACGAAGTAACCGCCGATTCCTTTGATATGCACCCAAAGGACGTTATGCCATTTTTCCCAGTTGAGGATGCGCTCTTGGGGGATTCTCAGGTGTTTGGCGATTTGTCGAAGGGTGATGACGAAGGTGTTGGGGTTGATGCGATGGCGTATAGGTTGCATGGTAGATTATTGTGAACGGCTTGGCGGTTGAAACCGTAGCTATACAAACCAAACCTGACGGGAGCAGGTTTAAACTTCAATAAGCGCAGCGATAGCGGTGGTTTGGGAAATTTTTGGGTTGTTGAGGCTTGACTATTGTCAGCTCCAACGACCATTATGACAATATAGTAAACGAGTTACTCCTGTGTCAATACCCTACTCCAAATTTTCTGACCCTTCCTCGTATCTGAATCCAGCTAGTTGAGCAACCAATTCTAGATGTTTAGAAGTAGACAGAGGCGGATCATATAGACCAATTTCCCAATTACTGACAGTTTTCTGTTGCACACCAAGCCTTTGGGCAAACTCTACCTGGGTTAAACCCATGTGGCGGCGCAGTGCTTTGATGAGTTGAGCGTTCCACAGTACAGTGTCACCCAGGCGCTGAACTTTAAGTTTTGCCGTAGGTTGGCGAAATGTCACCCGTTGCTGCTCAAAATCAACATCCTCAACCCGATATCCGGCTTCCATCCAAGCTGAAGCTTGCAGTGCGCCTTTGCTGCGATTGCTCCACCATGCCCGTTTTTTGCGTGCTGAGTCGGGTAAGGTGTCATTCATGAGTTCCTCAATTTCTGCAAAGGTGAGAATGACTTCCTCTTGATTGCTCTGTTGCAGAAATTCTAGGAGTGGCTGGTACTTGCTATCTGGCTTCATGCTGCAAAACCTCTACGCCAATCAACGTCTGTGGGTTGAGATGCTGGTGGGACTTCTTTGTTGGTGCAGTGGGAAAGGGGCATGAAGCTGTTCTAGGGGACAGGTAATCATCTCTAGGATGCCAGAAAATTGGGGCGTGCGATCGCTCTCTCCTGCCAAATTGCCATTAGTAATCGAATCCAGCCTGATCAGTGACTAACAGAAGAGGTGAATGTAGGGGCGCAAGGCTTGCGCCCTCACCCCCTGCATCTATCCTGATGAGAAACGCTATAATCGCTGTCGCAGTTGTTCTTCAAAGCTCCGTTTCAACCTAAATTGAGCGTTAGCCATGCCTTCAATTAGGGTATTGAGTTCTGCTTGCGGTGGCTTCTTCGTTTGCACCCAAGTTTCAATCATATCGGGCAAAGTCAGATGGGAAACTTGCCGGAAACCGAGACAGCAGTATTGGCGGCTCAAAAGGCTCGATATCACTACAACTTGGGAATGGCTCCTCTAGTTAATTTGCGAAGCTTCTTAGAGGCTCAAGGATTAATGATATTTACCATTCCCTTTGGCAACGAGCAAAATGCTATTTCTGGGCTATTTTTGTCTCATTCTAAACTGGGAAATATTATTGCCATTAACCAAGCCCCGGCTGATACTCGTCTCTCTTTTAGCTTGGCTCATGGATTAGCTCATTGTCTCTATCAACATGACCAACCCGCTATTCTTTGTCACCATGGAGTTACTAATCCGTTGGAATGTTTTGCTGAACGATTTGCGGCTTATTTCCTGATTCCTTCAGCAGCATTGCAGGAACGTTTACATAGTTTGGGCGTCAAACGGGTGAGGCATCCGGCGGAAGTTGTGCATCTAGCCCACTACTTTGGCGTTAGCTACGAAGAAATGTTAATTCGATTGGATTTGGAACATCAACTCGCAGGTTCTCAGGAAGACTTTAAGCTGATTCAGCCCGCACGTTTATCTCAAAACTTGGGTTATAGTTCTTCCTTTGAGGAGAGCGGAGGGCGCTTTCTTCCCTTGGAAAAACGTTTACCTAGAATTTTCCTAGAACTTGCCTATCGAGCTGTTCTAGCGGACAAGTTATCCCTGCGGCGGGTAGCGGAAATGTTGGGTATTAGCGATATTGAATTAGAGGAGCGTCTGTTTACGAGTGAGCAAACACTTGAAGAAATTGCCAGCTAATCAACGGGTGTGTATGGAGTGCGATCGCGCTGTTGTGCCAAAGTGAAGGCACGGCGGTGCGTTCTTAATCGGGCTAAAGGTAATTGCTCCTAAAATTCTATATCAATAAACTCGTCATTATACCTAATCGGTAAGTCGTCTGAATCGACTCAAAGCTTATCACCGCAGACAGGGCAATCATATAACCATTTATCAGAATTTAAATCCGATTTTTTGTGAAAACTGTCTTTGAATTTAAGAAGACGATGATGCCGATTTCCCTGACAGTGAGATACCACCCAAAAATCACCGCATTGTTTACAAGAACAGTATAGTATGGTTTTCAATCTAGGATTACACGCTAAAGAATCATCAATAAGTTCCGTTTCGCTGTATTTTTTGGCTATCCAGCTAGTCCGAACTTCAACTTCGTATTTAAGTTGATGACTACAAGCAATGCAGACTGTTTTTAGGGAACCATGATATTGCAGTAAAAGCCGAATGAGCTTTTTAAGCTGTCTTTCTGTATCTTGTTTGGGTCTTAATGAAATCGCGCCATACTTATGACCACTATAACCAGAGCCATCAGAAAAATGCTCGTTTTTAGTAATTAACGGATAACTATTATAGTTGTTTGCATCTTTACCTGATATATTTACTAGAGAATTTATTTCTATATTAAAATGTTTCTGAAGGATCTGATTAAAAGGAACTTCTCCCCAATAATCTATTGATTCATCTGTATGTAAAATAAAACTAGCATCTGAATTTAGATAATTAAGATATTTGTCTCTTGCCACTCCAAGTACATCTTCAACAAAAGTATTATGACCTTGTTGTTGATAGTTTTTATATTTAGCATCAAAGCAATATTGTTTGAGTTCATTTCCTATGGATATCTCAATTCTGATATCTGGCTTTTTCCCTTTGAACCAATTATTATACCAAAAGGAAACCGTGATTTCATTAGCTTTATCAATATGTCCTTGCAATTGAAATATACTATTATCAGGAAGTTTAAGACCTTCAGAAGTTGAATTTAACTTTTCAAAAACAAAATCCTTATCACGAGGAGGCTTCATATTAACGTATAAAATAAATGCACTATATAATCTGACAAAACACCAAAGTTCATAAATTTCCCAAGTGGTACGAACTCGACCTTCATAAATACACTTAAATAAATATAAAACCCTCTCAATTGGCTGAAGCTGAGAAACATTTCCTTTACAGTTATAAAATTTGGTGAAGATAGAACCGTAAGTAGGTGATCCTCTTAATCGCCAAGATGCTGGAGGTGGTTCATTGGGAGTATTAACTGTTTTTATAAACTCGGAATTTCGCGCTTTAGTTGCCCAAACAGAACAATCTCGAAGCTGTAAAATTCTCTTTTGAATACATCTCCTCAGTTTTTCCCTCTCCCCATTACGGCGTCGTGCTAGTCTTGTTGACTGTTGTTTAAATTGACTAAATTCATTCTCTTCTTTTCTCTGTCGTGGATGTACCTGAAAAATTAATGATTCATCAATATTTTCTAAATCCAAGGAGTCAAGACTATCGGCTATACCATTGGCTAGATCTTTAAGATAAACATCTAAAACATAACAAATAAATTCATTTTCAGGACATTGAGTAGATTCAACATGAGCAAATGCCAGTATTTTTTGCTTAGCAGGTTCTACTTTAGCTCGAATAAGAGATTGTGGTGAGAGTTTAATCTTGTGTCTATTCACTAGCTCTGCTTTAGCCACAAAAGTTTTTAATGGGCGTTTTTCCAAAACATTCCAATTGTTTTTAACCACTTCAGCTAACTCTAATAAAGAAGTTGCAGTAGTTAATAAACCTTGGCTAGGATGCCATTTTAGTCCAACACCTTCTATTCCATAACCTTCACCCTGACCTCCTTCAAGATTTCTATATACACAACTGGCGGTAGCAAGTGCCAGTTGACCAATTTCTTTGATCATCTGCTCTAACTCTTTCTCAGTAACATTACTAGGAAATACTAAAAGTGTCCCTTGACAAAGAATTTTATCTGTTTGGTCGAGTAGTTTGGCTGTTATGTAACCAGCACCCGTAACCTTTTTCCTATCCTCGAATGATATGTTATCGGGTAATTCCCAATCATTATCATTACTACTTCCATTAATTTTATCGAGAGGATACCCTGGACTTCCATCCAGTACGACTCTACCCTGAGATTCTCCCTGTATCCTAACGCGCCATCGCTCATTGTATTGCTTTATATACTGGATTCCATCTTCATTTTTTTCAAGTTCCCTCCCTTTACTGTCAATAAAATAAAGTATTGGATAATTCATAGATTATGTCCAGTAGTTAATATTCTGTCTTTGTGGGTCAGTAACTTGTTCCTTAAAATTATCAATGATATTTGCTGGATCGTAGTTAGTATACTTTTGAATATCTAGCTCTTTTAACCATTCATTAAATAATTTAACTCTATCTTCGCTGACAAAGAAAAAAATCCTAGGCATCACATTAATAAACAGGAAATGGGCAAAACATTCATCGTTTGGAATATCTAATATTTTTGCCGCAGCACTAAACACTATATAATCTTCTTTAGCTCTGTATCCGAGGGGTCTACCAAGTTTGCCTTTGCAAAAGTATTTTTCATTCCAATGTACAATATTGTTCCAATCTTTTATGTCAAAATTTTGTTCATCTTCATCACCATTATCACTATTCTTTTCAATATCATTTTTAATCTTAGGAATAACTTCTGCAATTTTTTCTTTCAATAATTTAATTGAAATAGTTTTTAGTTCAGTTTCATTAGTATTAGATTGGAATTTCAATAGCGTAAGGTTGTAAATAATTTAATTTATAAGCAATTTCATTGTTTCGCTTATCTAGAGAATCCTTTAATTCTTTAATTTCATCTTCCCTTTGCTGGAGCTTAGTCAGTTTTTCTTCCAACTGTCTACGCAGTTCAGTAGCTATCTCGTCTTTGATTTGTTTAGCTAACTCTTCTGCCTTTTCTGGGGTTTCTCTTTTTACCTCTATAGCTTTTGGATCACTAGGTGTTCCGTCTTTGCGTGGAGCTCGTCGTTCACCAGGTTTATCCCAACTAAATGTCACATGATCACCTTCTTTAAGATCAGTATCTTCTACATCTACATAACAAGCAAAAGCAATAAATTTTTCAATTTTTGTTTTGTCTGTCCATGGAATATTAGGGACTAAAGGTTCTATTTCATAGCCTCCTTTATGAAGTTTTTTACTTATTTTTCCAGGAAGTCTCTTTATAAGTGTATAAATCCATCTATCGGCTTCACAAGGTTTATCTGAGCTACCTGTCATATAATTATTTGTTTTCTCAGTATGCTTCGACATATTCCCATAGATCTGTGGGTTCTCCGAATGGGTCAACCCCTCTTCTTCTGCCTCCTTCCTATCCATTATCTTATAGTTCATCAGCAATAATCAAATCAATCATCTGATTCCGATTCTGCCGATAAACCCGAAAATCGCTATCTAGGGTTAACACACAACTCCCTTTGATCAACTCACTCATCCTGACAAAACACCCATCAGTTAATGACATTGGAACATTCTGATCCTGATTCATCAACTCTCTAACTCTTCGTATTTCATCACTAAGTTGATGAGGGCGTTTTTAACGGTATCATGGTAGATATCTATGGCTGGCATAGGAAGAACTGACTGTTAACTCCCCAAAACCACCTGTAAGTCCAGTACAAATCCCGGTAAAACATCTTCCCCTGATAAACTCACAGGCGAAATTAAAACCTCAACCTCCCGATTCGGTCGATAAATTTCAACCCTTTTATTCTTCGCATCAATCAACCACCCCAAACGCAACCCATTGTCTAAATATTCCTGCATCTTTTTGCGTAAAGGTTCCATGTTGTCACTCTTAGAACGCAATTCGATCGCAAAATCCGGACACAGTGGTGGAAATGCTTCCTGTTGTTTGGGTGTCAAAGCCTCCCATCGTTCTTGACTCACCCACGATGCATCAGGAGAACGATCTGCACCATTAGGAAGCCGAAACGCTGTCGAAGAATCAAAAGCAACTCCCAAACCAGCCTGACGGTTCCATGATTGAAGCTGAAACGCGATATCAATATTTCGTTTTCCGGTAATTCCCCCAGTGGGTGGCATAATAATTAATTCTCCTATAGCCGTTCGTTCGAGTCGCACATCGCGATTAGCCGCAGCGAGTTCCTCAAACTGCTCCTGAGTAACTTTTAGGGTTTGTGGGATAATAATTGGAATCATTGTTCGTCACAAGTCAAAATTGCGATCGCCTGTTTTTCTGCCTGTGGGCGCACGTCTGTCATCCGTGTCAACTTAAGAGTTTGTATGACTACCGCTCAAAGTTTAGATCCCCCTAAATCCCCCTTAAAAAGGGGGACTTTGATTAATTTCTGGTTCCCCCCTTTTCCCCCCTTTCAAAGGGGGGCTAGGGGGGATGGGGTCTAGGGGGGATCTCTGATTAAATAAGGGTTTCAGCCTTAAGTTGATACTAATGACGTCAGTGCGCCCCTACGAGGCTAATTCTTAAATTTATGGCTGATAAATTGACTACCAATGCCACAACCAATGGCAAGCACCACGACAATAATTTGACTGGCAAGATAATGATGATGGTGAGGATGATCCTCCTGAATCTGGCTGATCGCCTCGACATCAATTCCGCGATCGCTAACCGGAATCACTAACATATCCCAATGACTATCCTCACCAATCTCCACCTCCCACTCTCCACTGACGGAGTAATCGGGTTCAAAGACAAACATCCCTTGTTCGTTTGTCCTTCCTGCAATCGGCGCATAGTCTGAACCCGCAGGAGGATGGACAATCACAGGTGCATCTTGAAACGCTTCCCCTGTGCTGAACACAGATTGAATTTCTAGGGAATTAATCTTTAAGTGATAGTTGGTTTCCACTCCATGGGCTAGTGCTTGGCTGGGAAAGCCCAAAAGACTGATAAGTACCAGTAGGACAACAAAAAACTGTTTTACTTTCATTGGATATCTGTAAAAGGTTGTGATTGATTTTGCCTTATAGAGAGGTAGTGATTGAAACAAATGTTATACCAAAGCCAATGACCATGATAACGATCGCACTCAAAATTGATAACTTTTGCAACACTTGATCCGTTTGCGGTAATCGCTCTAGCCACTGGCGAGCATAAATGGCGACGACACCCAAAATAACCAACACTGATGCTAACCCCAGACTAAACCCGCCCACCAAAAACAGCCCATAGCTGATCTGGTGTAATGCAACGGCACTCAATAACATTACCAAAGCTGAAGGACAAGGAATTAATCCCCCCGCAATCCCTAATTTAACCAGGGATGAAAGGCTAGTGGGTGAGTGGGTGTGTGAATGTGAATGGGAATGGGAATGGGAATGCAGCCGCTTTCTCAGTAGGCTCAATCCGAGGATACCAATGGTTAACCCGCTCACGAAACTCAGCACCGGATAGGATTGTTCAGGCAAAAAGTATTGAGACGCAAACAGCGCGATCGCACCCAACAGAAAAATACTCAGTGTATGAGTAAAGGTTATGGTTAATCCCAGTAAAACAGCCTGCTGTGCAGTGCCTTGAGAGCCAATAAAATAGGCGCTTACAAGGGTTTTACCATGTCCAGGGGACAGTGCATGAACCGCACCGAATCCAAACGCGATCGCGATCCCGACTAAAACCGTGCTTAACGTGGGTTCAGATGCGATCAGGTTCGGTACTGAGGATGTGTGACTCAAGTGAGCTAAAATACACGCTTGTGACATGGAAAAACGGGGTGGGTAAATTAGGCGATTATATCAAAACGATACAACAGACACCCCCCCCCCGCTTAATCGTTTCCATTGACTCGGTATGAGCTTGAAATGCCCAAAAAAAATTGGTAGTTTTGGACGCTAAGTCTTTAAAACTGACAAATAGCTCTTTAATGGTCAAAAATGGGCAGTACTGGATTCGAACCAGTGACATCCTGCTTGTAAGGCAGGCGCTCTACCGCTGAGCTAACCGCCCGGTATGTATCATACTTACTTAGATTAACACAAAATTACCAAAAATATGCCCTCTGGTCAAATACACGATCGCATTACCTTATGGAGTCTCCCCCTTATAACCGCTGTAACCCGCATCATGACTAGGAATGGGGACTTAACCCTGATCGTATCTGGAGGCTTTTTTTTTAGTGGACTCATGTTCAGTCCCGACTTAGATCTCTACTCACGCCCCTTTAAACGCTGGGGGTGGCTGCGCTGGATTTGGCTACCCTACCAAAAGGTGATGCGCCACCGCTCTATTTTTTCCCACGGCTTTATCCTAGGGACTACGATTCGTATCCTCTATCTGGGGAGTTGGATCATCGCGCTGGCGGGAGTAGGATTTGTGATTATGTACTTATTCCAGGCTGTACCTTGGACTGGGGAAGAGTTAAAACAACATATCACGCGATCGCTCCTCGATTATCAAGCCCACTGGATTGCTTTATTTATCGGCTTAGAACTCGGCGCTATCCTCCACTCCGTCAGTGATTGGACAAGTTCCACCTACAAGCGCTACCAGCGTCGAAAGCAAACGCCGCGCCGTAAATCCACCAAACGCCAGCGAACCTCAAATCGACGAACTTGACGCTTCTGGGATATAACAACCATGACCCTAGAAAACAAAATTGCTCAACTGTTTCAGATGAATGAAGCCACATGGACACGTCATGCTAATCCCTGGAGTGTCTGGACGCGCAACACTGTATTACCTTTGCTCATCCTAGCCATCTGGAGTCGAGTTTGGCTGGGCTGGTGGTCTTTGCTTTTGGTTGCAGTGGCGTTACTTTGGAATTGGGTAAACCCGCGCCTATTTGCTAAACCGGAAACGACTGATAACTGGGCGTCTAAAGCTGTATTTGGCGAACGGGTTTGGATGAATCGAGATAAAATTCCCGTCCCCGCCCGACACCATATCATGCCTAATATCCTAACTACAGTAGCGGCGATTGGTACAGGGTTTGTGGCTTGGGGCGTCATTGAACTTGCCATTTGGATTACTCTGTTTGGTGCAGCGCTGACTTATGCAGGAAAGCTGTGGTTTCTGGATCGCATGGTATGGCTTTATGAAGATATGAAAGACGCTAATCCTGAATATCAAAGCTGGCTTTATTCACCCAAATAAATTTAAGTTTGGGGAACAGAGAACAGGGAACAGAATTTATACTCAAATTGATGACGCTTGTGCTTGCTGAATGCGTTCTGCCCAAAATTCATTTTGGTCTAACGTCAGGACAATTTTCTGGTAGGGTTCATCTTGTAGTGCTAGTACCAGGTAATTGCGATCGCTAGTCACATACCAAAATTCTTTCCCCCTAGAACTGTAGTAGGTTCCCGCCTTAATCACTCCCGGTAAAGCTGTACCTGGGGCGCGAATTTCTGTCCAACTGCTAGGAGGTTCATCAGTAGTGACACTGGTAATATGGTTGAGGGGGATTTCCCACCCTTTATCTAAGGTGAACGCCCAGAGTTGCTCGTACCATTCCAGTTCGATGCGGAGTTTTTGATCAACAATAGTGAGATTCATGGTTACCTGATTAAAGAAAAAGGTGAGCGTTGCTCACCCCCTATAGGTTGTTTCGTTTGAGATTTAGTCTCCAATCCTTGATAGGAAACTCGAACTACCCATTTACCTAAGTTTATCATCAAAACGAACACCATCATTAAACGCTAATTTTAACTATCCCTCATTAGGTGCTTCACCAGAATAGCTAGATTTTAGGCGAGGGCACAAGATTACGGGTATCAAAATGGCAATTCCCCGGCGCTTGACCCTTACAGGGATAAACCAAGGAATTCATAGTAATAAAAACTTAGGGCATGAATGAGGATAGCGCTAGATTGGCACAAATCGACAATTTCGTTAAGAATAGTTACGTGGTTGTTGCATAGCCCCTGATGTCCAATTCCCCAGACACTGCCCAAACCTCCCCTCAAGCCTCGGTATTAGCTGCCCTACAACAGCTTATCGATGTGGTTGCTCAGTTGCGATCGCCAGATGGAGGCTGTCCTTGGGATCTTGCCCAAACGCCGGAGACGTTGACCCCTTATGTGATTGAAGAAGCTTATGAAGTTGTCGATGCCATTCGCAGTGGCGATCCCCAAGCGATCGCGGAAGAATTGGGCGATTTACTGCTTCAGGTTGTCTTACAAGCCCAAATCGCCGCCGAAGTCGGTCACTTTACCCTAAAAGAGGTGGCGGATGGCATTACCGAAAAACTCATCCGTCGTCATCCCCACGTCTTCGGCGATGTCAATGTGCAAGACGCCGAAGAAGTCCGTTACAATTGGCAGCAAATCAAAGCTGCTGAAAAAGGAGAAACTTCAGCCGAAGCACAACGGTTGAGTCGTAAACTCCAGGGATACGCCCGGAAACTCCCCCCCTTAATGGCAGGGATGAAAATTTCCCAAAAAGCCGCAGCAGACGGATTTGAATGGAATGATGTGGATGGGGTTTGGGCAAAATTTGAGGAAGAATTAGCCGAATTCCATCAGGCAATCGACCAAGAAGGGAAAGAGGAGCAGCTCTCAGAACTGGGGGACTTATTGTTTACACTAATTAATGTCGCCCGTTGGTATGAGCTTGACCCAGCCACAGCGCTGCAAGATACCAACCAACGGTTTATCCAGCGTTTGTCAGGTATGGAAGCGATCGCAACTCGTTCCTTGTCTGAGTATACCCTGGATGAATTAGAGCAGCTTTGGCAGCAAGCGAAAGCGGCATTAAAGCAGTCACAGATGGGGGAGATGGGAGAGTAAGGGCAGTAGAGACGTAGCATGCTACGTCTGGAAGCTGGGGAAGATGGGGTAGAAAAAATTTATCCGAGCATTATGGAAACCCGCCCCTGCACTCAAGACGCGCCATGGCACGTCTCTACACAAAAAACTCTTTCACCCCGATAATTCTTTGCCCAGATAAACGGGATACAATCAAAAAGTAACTCACGCTATAAATCTTAAGGATCTAGCACTCGCGCTTTTGACGTGGAATCGCCTGAAACTGTTTTGTTTGAATTCAACTCGATTGATGAAGCCCTAGCTGACCTCAAAGCCGGTCGCGCTTTGGTGGTGGTTGACGATGAAAACCGAGAAAACGAAGGGGACGTAATTTGCGCTGCCCAATTTGCTACACCAGATATGATTAATTTCATGGCGGTGGAAGCAAGGGGTTTGATTTGTCTGGCGCTGATGGGAGAACGTCTCGATGCCCTCGATTTGCCGTTAATGGTTACCAAAAATACCGATAGCAATCAAACGGCTTTCACGATTAGTATTGATGCAGCATCCCATCTGGGGGTGACAACGGGTATCTCGGCAGAAGACCGGGCGCGAACCATCCAAATTGCGATTAACCCCCAGACTCAACCCTTTGATTTACGTCGTCCGGGTCATATTTTCCCGATCCGCGCTAGAGAAGGAGGTGTCCTCAAGCGGGCGGGTCATACGGAAGCGGCGGTGGATTTACCGCGATTGGCAGGTTTATACCCAGCCGGGGTGATCTGTGAGATCCAAAATCCCGATGGGTCGATGGCGCGTTTGCCGCAGTTGATTCAGTATGCTAAACAGCATAATCTTAAACTGATTAGCATTGCCGATTTAATTAGTTACCGCCTAGAACATGATCGCTTCGTCTACCGGGAAACGGTGGCTAAATTGCCGACGGAGTTTGGCACGTTTAAAATTTATGGCTATCGCAATACCTTGGACAATTCAGAACATGTGGCAATTGTCAAGGGAGATCCGGAAAAGTTTCAAGACCAACCTGTGATGGTACGGATGCACTCGGAATGTCTCACGGGAGATGCTTTGGGTTCCCTGCGCTGTGATTGTCGCCAGCAACTCGAAGCCGCGTTAAAAATGATTGAGGCGGCGGGTCAAGGGGTGTTGGTGTATTTGCGCCAAGAGGGACGGGGAATTGGTTTGGTGAATAAGCTGAAAGCCTATTCACTTCAGGATATGGGACTCGATACCGTGGAAGCGAATGAACGCTTGGGATTTCCGGCGGATCTGCGTAACTATGGTATGGGAGCGCAAATGCTCAATGATATTGGCGTCAAAAAAATTCGCCTGATTACCAATAATCCGCGTAAGATTGCTGGATTAAGGGGATATGGGATTGAGGTGGTTGATCGCGTCCCCCTGCTGATTGAAGCGAATGACTATAACTCTACCTACTTGGCAACTAAGGCACAGAAACTGGGTCACCTGTTGCTACAAACCTATTTAGTTACTGTGGGAATTCATTGGCTAGATGCGCCCCAACCGGTGACGGAACGGTATGAACGACTGGAAAAACTGCGACATTTAGCCCAAAGCCATAACTTACTATTACAGGAAGAAGCCCGTCCTGTGGCGATCGCACTTTTTAGTAAACCGTCCTTAATTGTTCACCTCGGCTTTGATCAAGCTAACCTGGCAGAAGCCGACTGGTACAAGGATAGCAATCATCCCTACTCAATCGCGATCGCAAAAATTCTAGATACACTCAGTACCTGGTCGCAACTGGGACGCCTAGAATTTCTCGTCTCTACCGGGGTCGATCCCCTGAGTACTTTGCAAGTTCAGCTTGATCGGCAAATGTTCTCTCTGAATCAGTGTCCCTCCCGTGTATTTGAACATTTAACCACGCAAAAAATCTACAGTTTTGAGCGGTAAGGGTTATTTGTCCTTTGTCTTATGTCATTTGTCCTTTGTTAAAGAGTTATCAATGGATAATTAATAATTGATAATTGACAATTGATTAATTGGGTCTAAGACCTCTTCGTTTACGAAGAAATTAAAAAAGATTTTCCTTAATTTCAATCCTCTTCTTTTAAGGAAAGGTCATTATCCATTGTTCATTATCAATTGTCAATTTGTGAATTAAGTATTCCTAAATAGCATTGAGATATATTCTAGCGTTGCGTTGCGCAGGGGGTCTGGGGGGCTGGTTCCCCCAGATAAAACTGCTATCTTTGACCCTATCTGTGAAAAGAAGAAATGGTCTAAAAGCAGGACGGCTCAACACAACAGAAAAGCTTGTCACCCCGTGAGCTGTGCAGGTTTTAGGACAGGTGAAGTGATTGCCCTAAAATAGAAGCAGGTTAACCCGAAGGTAACTATAAATGGTAACATTACAACTCAAACAGTTAAGTGTTCCTCTAGGACAGCGGATTATTTTGACTGATGTAAACTGGTCAAAATTCGTGGATATTTTGCAAGAACTCGGTGAAAAACGAGCGACTAGAGTAGCTTACTATCACAATCAATTAGAAATTAGGATGCCATTACCAGAACATGAGTTTGATAAAGAAATTATTGGTGACATGGTAAAGATTTTGCTAGAAGAACTGGAGATTGACCGCGAATGTTACGGTTCAACGACGTTCAAGCGCAAGGATATGGCAGCAGGAATCGAGCCAGATAACTGTTTTTATATTCAAAATCATCGTTTAATGATTGGCAAAAGACGATTAGATTTAACGGTAGATCCCCCCCCTGATCTCGCCATTGAAGTTGATGTTACCTCCAAAACACAACTGAGTGCTTATGCCGCTTTGGGAGTACCGGAGTTATGGCAGTTTTCTCAGGGAACTTTAAAAATTAATGTCCTGCAAGCGGGTGATTATGTTGAGTCTTCTTTGAGTCCTACTTTTGAGAATTTCCCGATGATTGAGGGGGTTTCACAATTTGTCCAAATGAGTTTGACGCAAGGTTCTAGTGCGGCTTTAAGAGCTTTTCGGAAGTGGATTAGGGAGAGAATTGATCGATGATACTTTATCGGGGCGGGTTTAGTCACATCTTTTGTGCAACCAAAAAGATAATAGTGAAACCCGCCCCTACATATACGCCAGGTGGGTGTATATCTACGTTGTAGGTTGGGGATTTAAAACCGATAATTGGCTAAACTAGCCGGGTAGGATTGAGCCGAAACTTTTACAATACGACCATCAAGCTTTTGGGCAACATCACCAACTTGAATTAATGGCATTTGTCCATTCATATACATTACCCCAGTGAACGCAACCATTCCACCTCGGCGAAAGGTTGCCATGTCTAATTGTAGAGGTGTTCCTTCCATATCTATACCTAAGGTAAAGCCTGTGGAAGTATCTGCCAAATTATTCAATTCTGGGAGGGGTTTGTATTCCAATAGGTTTATTTTTCCCATTCCTTGCAATCGTTGCTTCAGTTGGCTAACCAGCAACTGTTGAATTTCGGGTTGCTGTAACTGTTGTACAGTGGTATCAAAGTTTACCCAATCCTGTTCGCTAGACAGGGGACTGGTAAACCCCAGAACAATTTGGAAGCTTTCGGGATTGACAAAGGCGAATAAATTTTCTGGGTTCAGGTTGGCTTGCTGGAATTGCTGGGTTAGGAGTCTAAACTGAGAGGCAAGTGAGGCGGCTAATTCGGGGGGGAGTTCCTGAAATCCCTCTGGCAAGTCTTCTAGTAACAGCTTGACATTGGCAGAGGTGGAGGCTTGGGAAATCCTTTGGGGAACTGTTGGGGATGCATTGGAGACTTGAGTTAGGGGTATATCAGCATTAACCGGATTGCCTGTGAATAGGATGCCACTCAACAAGCACAAGCTTAAGGGAATTGTCTTGATCATCTTACAATCAGCAAGGGGACTCCCGCTATGGTAGCAAAATGGGGAACGGAGAACAGGGAACCGGGAACCGGGAACAGAATCTGTTGATTTACGATACAATTTGTCTCTTGGTCTAATGGGTGGGTGAGTGATGCCAACTCCGATGAAGTCACCCCCTTTATCTCTTGGGTACTTTTTCCTTGGAACCTTCTGCCATCTGCCTTGTCCCTACCTAAAAGGGGGTAGTTAACCCGGATTTAGTATGATGCGATTAAAATTTTCTCAGGTATCTCTATCAAGTTTAGCGATTAAGGCGGCACTCGCCTTTTTTTGTATTACCTTAATTTTAGGCTTACATCGACACTATACTTTTTACTCTTCCTACGACCAAGGCATTTTTAATCAGGTCTTCTGGAATAACCTGCACGGACGTTTTTTTGAGAGTTCTCTATCCTCTCAACTTTCGACTAATGTGGTTCATCAGGGAGAAGTTCCTACGGTGAATTATCATCGTTTGGGACAACATTTTACCCCAGCGTTGTTACTGTGGTTACCGCTGTATGCTTTATTTCCCACACCCGCCACATTAACCGTATTGCAGGTAACCTTCGTCACGGCGGCGGGTTTAGTTCTGTATGTTCTCGCACGAGAGTATCTGGAACCAACCTTAGCTGGGATGATTACGGTTAGCTTTTACTGTGCTAATGCGGTTATTGCTCCAACTTTATCGAACTTTCATGATATTTCCCAGATTCCCTTATTTGTTTTCGGACTGCTGCTAGCCATGGAAAAACGCTGCTGGTGGCTGTTTTGGCTATTAGCCGTTTTACTTTTAGCCGTGCGCGAAGATGCGGGAATCGGATTATTTGGTGTGGGAGTGTACCTAATCCTGAGTCGGCGATATCCCCGCATTGGGTTAGGGGTTTGTAGCCTAAGTTTTGGCTATATGATTCTGTTGACGAATCTAGTTATGCCGTTATTTTCTGAGGATATTTCTCAACGGTTTATGATGGAACGATTCGGTCAATATGCTTCAGGGGATGAGGCTTCGACCTTGGAAATCATCTGGGGAATGGTGAGTAATCCGGGGCGGGTGTTGGTGGAATTGGTTACACCCTTTGGTCGCACGTTGAATTATTTATTGGGACAATGGTTACCCTTGGCATTTGTGCCAGCTATTTCACCCGCGTCTTGGATGATAGCTGGATTTCCCTTACTTAAGTTATTTTTAGGTCAGGGAGAATCAGTTCTCGCGATTAATATTCGCTATGCAATGACGGTAGTGCCCGGTATATTTTATGGGGCGATTCTTTGGTGGTCACAGCATCAAGATTTATATAAGCGATCGCTATTTCGATATTTTTGGATTTTTTGTATTAGTTTGACTCTAATTTTTTCCTATACATCCAGTGCTTCGGCATTAAATCGTGCCTTTTATTTTATCTTACCCGATTCCTTTGATCCGTGGGTACATATATCATTACCCCAACAGTGGCAACATGTGCAACAAATACGTCCTTTAGTTGCCCAAATTCCACCGGATGCGAGTGTTTCGGCGACGACTTATATTATTCCTCATCTCTCTAGTCGCCGTGAAATTATCCGCTTACCGGATTTAAGGTTACGCAATGATCAGCAGGAGGTAATTAATGTAGACTATATGATTGCTGATCTTTGGCGGTTGCAGCAATATCAGGTAGCTTTTGATCAGGAACGAGGACTCTTGGAAATGCTGGTATCTCTCATCGATACGGTAACGGCAAAGCAGGAGTATGGCATTATTGGCTTTGAGGATGGGGTAATTTTATTGCAGGAAGGGGTAGACTCTAATTCTGATGCTATGGAAAAATGGCTGGTGTTTCGGAAACAGTTGGTTAACCGTTGATCGAGATAAAAAGTCTGATGTAGGACATCGGTAATAGCGCCAACATTCATCTATGTACCCTTAAGGCTGAAACCCTGGCTCCTCACAACTTACCTCCCTTTGTTGCGCCAGATGCCGTGAAAACTAAGAACACCTACCCATGTCCAAAACAATGATCGCGTTCTATCTCTTCCCTCTAATCCAGTCACTCGTTCCTCAATTTTGGCTCAAGCAGAGATCCAATTATCTCGGTCATACGCGATCGCACTTCCTCTAACTCCTACCGATTTGCATTCCTATTCCCCCCAGTTGTCCCTTTTTAATTAAACGTCATATCCATAAAAGGGCTTTTTTGTCAAATTTGCCTCGGTCTGAGTCGATAAAATTGGGTAATTTGACACTCCCCCGCTTAAAAGACGGGGGATTCTTGAGCTAATCACTGCCCTTTCGAGTCACCTCTAATTAGGTCTTACACGATTATGTTCTACCCGAAGTCAACTAGAATATCACTTAATATCTAATCTAGAACCCCTCTTTTTTGGGTAGCTCTCCAAGCTTTTACCTGAGTTAATCAGGAAGTTTCCGTATGCCCTACGGTACTTGTTAATTATTAAGTTTTTTACAAAAAGTGCTATTCCGACTGAGAAAATCGGCATTGTACGAATTTTGGCTCGTTTGAAATCCTAGCAAGACCAATTACACCATTTATGTTTTTCAGGAGGTTTTTATATGTACAGAGTAATCACCTACAAACTCTGTTTCTCATGTTACTATTGTACCCAAAGTTGACAAGAAAAGCAACTAAAGTTGCCCTTGCTGAACGCAATCCTTAAGTTTCATCCCTCGGTTAAACACGCCCTCGAACGAAGTGAAGGGACGCGAGGTCTTTCACCATCGCTATTCTGTAAGATGCTTGTCGTGTTTCAAGTTTGCCGCAGCGATACGGGACAAAATAACGTATTTATAAGGGTTTGAAGCGTTTAAGGTTAAAAAATTGCCATAGAAATAGCACAATACAGGATTAAGTTAACATTGTACTACAACCTCAAACCCCGATCAAATCAGGATTGACCCGTGACGTTTTCTGCCTGTGTTAAATTTGATTAACTTTAAATGATTAAAACGTAAGCGTAAAGAGTAAAAGTTTTCCTTATCTCAGTCGGGTGGTGGGAAGAAGTTAGGGGATAAGGGGGAAACGTGCGATCGCGAGTCTAACTCCTATCTGCTAATATGAGAGGATATGCCAGTTTCAACGGGTCGGTATTCTAGGAGTTTATGGCATGGCAATGATTACTTCAACTCCAGTAATTCTAAACTTAGAAAAGGTTGGCTTAAGCGATGAGCAATTTTACCAACTCTGCCAAGCCAATAAAAATTGGCAACTCGAACGAACGGCTAAAGGAGAATTAATTATTATGCCTCCCGTCGGTGGAGTGAGTGGAAATCGAGAAGCTGATTTGAACGGTCAAGTTTGGTTGTGGAATCGCCAAAATCAACTGGGAAGAGTCTTTAGTTCGTCTACCATATTTCGCTTACCTAATGGCGGAGATCGTTCTCCCGATGTTGCTTGGGTTGCCAATGAACGCTGGAAATCGCTAACCCTAGAAGCACAAGAAAAATTTCCGCCAATTTGTCCTGATTTTGTTATCGAATTGCGTTCTCGCACCGATTCCCTGCCAGAATTACAAGGCAAAATGCAGGAATACCTCAATAGCGGTTTGCGTTTAGGTTGGTTGATTAATCCTCAAGCACAACAGGTCGAAATTTATCGTTCCCATCAGACTGTTGAGATTGTCCAATTACCTGCGAGTTTGTCAGGAGAAGATGTTTTACCCGGATTTGTTTTAGATTTATCGGTTTTCTGAGGTGCGAACTGATTTGATCAGATAGGACAACCATGCCATACAGCCAATTCACTACTCTGGCTAAAGCCAAAGAAGCCTTCAACCTCACGACAGTAGAGAATATCAGATTTCTGCCGGAAATTGAACCGATTCAACCCAGTTCTACCTTAGCCGCAGTTCTGGAAGAAAATCTCCCTCTAGCCGTGGCTACAGGGAGTGAAAAAGCCAGATCCGAATTAATTATTAGCCCGGTTTTAGTAGAAGTGCGGCGCATTTTGAACCGTCAAATTAGTTTATTTTCTGGCGAAGAGTTTAACGTCGATGAATCACTGGGACTCAATGGACGTTGTGACTTCCTCCTCAGTCGTTCCCCCGAACTTTTAGACATTGAAGCCCCGGCGGTTGTGATTGTGGAGGCTAAACAAGCCAACCTCAAATCAGGAATTGGTCAATGTGTTGCTGAAATGGTTGCTGCCCAAAAATTTAACATCGCTAAAGAAAAACCGCTTCAGAGTATATATGGTACTGTTAGTAATGGCAACCAATGGCAATTTCTCAAACTAGAAGCCACAACAGTCACGATTGATTTGGTAATTTATCCCCTCCCACCCGTTGAGCAAATTTTAGCCTTTTTGGTGTGGATGATACAGCAGGGGTAAAGTAAGAAGATTTGTTTTAGATTTACCTATGTTTTGAGGCGTGAACTGATTTTGTGAGATAGGACAACAATGCCGTATCAGATGAATCGGGCGCAAGACGAGACGCCCCTACAATTTCGGCTAACTTTGTGATGGGGATATTTCTTGAAAAGATTCTACTTCTGGCACGTCAGACCAAGATTCTGTTCCCTCTCGCTTGACATGAACCACTTGTAAACCTTTCTCTCGCGCCGCTACTAATTCGGCTGGAACGTCGGAAAAGAAGACGATTTTATTGGGGGGTAATCCTAAAACATCGATAATCTGTTCGTAACTAATCGCTTCTTTTTTACTCCCCGTTGTTAAATCGAAATAGTTAGAAAACAGTGGGGTTAGATCTCCCTCTACTGTATGGCTGAAGAACATTTTTTGAGTTACAATCGAACCCGATGAATATATGCCTAACTTTAACCCCGATCGCGTCCATTCTTCTAACTTTGCCTTGACATCCGGATAAAGATGTGCTTTAAATGCCTCCGTCTCGAACCCTTCTTTCCAAATTAGTCCTTGAATCGATTTCAGGGCGGGGTGTTTGCGATCGCCATCAATCCATTCGAGTAATGTCGCGATCGCGCCCTCTAAATCAATGTCTTGTCCGGTTTCACCTTTAACCGTTTGCTGCGTCAGGTTAATCGCCTCAACTACCTCCTCTAAATTATTATGGGTTAAAACAAACTGTTCCAACCGTTCTCTAGAGTAAGGAAACATCACCTTATGGACAAATTGAATATCGGAGGTTGTGCCTTCAATATCCAACAAAATATACTTGATATTGGGTAGCGTAACACTCATCCAATCCTTAACTCCAATAAACGACACTCGAACAGAAATTCCCAGGCTTCAACATGGCGTTTCGCCGCCTGAATCGTTTTTCCCCATGTATATAAACCATGACCCGCGATCGCGAATCCAAATAACTCGTCACTCCGGGCTAAATATCGATCCAAATTCTCTGCAAATTCTACCATATTTTGGGAATTGGGAAAAACGGGAAGCGTCACGGTTGTGTCGTGGGTGTAAATTCCGTCAAAGGCTTTTTTAATTTCGTAGCCAGTAAAGGTCATTTCACCAGAATGGGCAAAATCAGTCCCAGATCCAGCATATTTCATCGATAACACGGTAGACGCCGGAGAATGGGTATGCAGGACACATTCAACGGGTTGCCATTTATAAAGACTCAGGTGAATTAAGGTTTCGGCTGAGGGTTTTGCCTCTTTGGGTGCAATAGCTTGACCTCGTTCGTCGATTAGCATTAAGTGATTGGGTTTAAACTGGCTTTTATCCTGTCCAGAACGAGAAATAACAAAGGTTTTTTGTTCCTGATCCTTTACAAATGAAAAATTAGAACTGGTGGCTGGTGTCCAACCGCGATTGGCAAAATAACGAATAACATTTGTCAGTTCAATTGCCTTTGCCCGCGTCTGTTTATCTTCTAACCATCCGATTTGCACCCGACTTGAACCTCCCTGTTTTGATCATGAAAACCCTTACGAATGACAAAATTTAACCCCCTTCACTCATATCCAATAAAACCTTTAACATACCCTTGGTTTTTGCCTGTTCAACCGCTTTGAGTCCGTCTCGTAAGGGATAATGACCCTGAATTAGGGGTTTCACATCCACTTGTCCTGACGCCAGTAGCTCAAGGGCGGGGGCAAAAGGACCACAACGCGACCCAATCAGGGTAATTTCGTCTACAACTAGAGAAGAGGCATCAAAGGTTAAGTGACCCGCATAAGTACTTTTAAGGACTAAAATACCTCGTGGATGCAAAGCGCGGCGGGCGAGTTCAAATCCAGCCGGATTGCCTGTACACTCTACAGATATATCAAAGGATCGTTTAGCGATCGCATCGGCAAATCCAACTTTAATTCCTCGTGCAGATAAATTTGCCAACTTATCTGGATAACGTCCAATCACGAAAAGGTCACATCCGGTTAGGGCAAGGGTTTGGGCGACTAATTGCCCCAGTTTACCATCTCCAACCACTAATACCCGTTCCCTCGAACTCACCGTGACTTGCTGCTGAATTTCCAAGGCGGCGGCGACGGGTTCGGTAAAGGTAGCCAAATCTGTGGCTAAATTATCGGGAACTCGATGCAAATTCTCTATCGGCAAACAGAGATAGTCGGCAAAAGCACCATGGCGGTTGACAATTCCGAGTACGGTGCGGTTTTCGCAATGGGTTGACTGTCCATTCTGACAATATTGACATTGCCCACAGACGGCGTTAATCTCGCCAACGACTCGTTGTCCCTGCAACTGTGTCGATCCTTGCTCGACTACACCCACAAATTCATGACCTAAAATACCCTTGTAGGGATAATAGCCTCGAATTAATTCCAAATCCGTGTTGCAGATACCCGCCCGGATAACGCGCACCAAGGCTTCCCCTGATGGTGGTTGAGGAATGGGGATATCTTGGCGGAGTTGCAGTTGATTGTTTTCCAGCCAAAGTGCTTGCATTAGGATTAATTTTGGATCAAGATAACTTGATTAGCATTTTATTACGAGATGGAATCAGGTGGATATTCCAGAAGACGTTACCTTTGAAGACGCGATCGCACTTACTCAGTCGTTGATGACGCAACTGTCATCCGGTGAACTCTCCCCCGTAGAAGCCGGTGATGCAATCGCCCAATTGGTGCAAACCAAAAACGGTGCTAGAGGGTTCTTTGTCACCTACCTCACGGCTGACGATAGTTTAGCCGATCATCCCTCACCAGAAGTGATTCAAGCCCTGCAATCCTCACCGGATACCGTTGCTGAATTGTTGGTGAAAAATTTAGCTATGTCAGCAGCGATGGCGATTACCCACCGTCGTAATCAGAATGAAGATATGGCGCAAGGATCAGATCGAGTGCGAATACGAGCGATTCATTTAATTGAAAGAGTTAATTTGCCTCAAGTTCAGGAAAAAGCGGTGGCGTTACGAGAAAGTGCTATAACCGGAGAGGGTAATTATAAGGCATTTCTGGAACGTTGGCAATATGATGCTGAACAACGGGAGATTATGTGGCAAACGCTGGATCGGGTGATTGATTAAGAGTGATTGTCATTTGTCATTCGTCATTTGTCTCCCCTGCTTACCCGGCTTTTCCGCTGAAGTACGCCCCTCCAGCCAATTGACCAAATCGTCTAGACTGGTGAAGTCTAGGAAATCTTCTCCTAAATTTTCCAACTCTGCCAAAGGTAAGTCTTCAACTTGGCTAGTTATTGCCGCTGAGATTTCTCCAAAACGCTTGTTGAGTTGACGTATCACTAGCGCGATCGTTTGTTGAAGTCGTCCTTCTTCTTTTCCTTCTTCTTTGGCATAAGTAATCCGCCCTTTTTCATCTTGCAAGAGCATACCCCGTCGATCAACGATATCTAACTCTTCTGGAGTCATGGTTGCTTGGTTAGCCAGATTTAAAGCCAATTCTATTTCCGATACTTGCCCTAACGTTTCAGGGATATCCTCTAAAGTGGCTGCTTCTTTCAGAAAATAAATCCATTTATCGCTTAAACTGTTTAACTCAGAGAGGGTTTTCTGGAATTTGGGTAATTCCACAAAGATTAACTGCAATTCTTGATCGAGAATTTCAAATTTTTTGGTTTTTTCTTGAAACCCAAATTGGTTGATTACGTCCGCTGTTTGTTTAAACAGGATAAAATCGGTAATCGTTACCGCTATGGCTGGATTAAGCAGCGGGTAATCCTCTCCGGTAGTCAACTGATTCGCGTAGGCTTTGGCGAGGTTGTAAGCCACTCGTTTGTTAAACGCCGTCATTGATGCGACTTGCATTTCGATGACGACAATAGAACCATCCGCTAAAATAGCTTTGACATCTAAATACGTATCTTTTAAACTGAGTATCTGACCGGGATTATAAGGGTTAACAATGGTTAAGGATTGAATAACTGTCTCGCCATCATAAATGATGGCATTGAGAAAGCTGATTAAGATCTCTTTGCTTTGTTCGGAACCAAATATTTTTTTAAAGGCATAATCGACCTTTGGATTAATAAATCTCATAAGTTTCTCCCGATTGAGCATGAAGTGAGGGAAGATAGTTTAATTCTATCTTTAAACGAATAACCCCGACAATTATTCTGTAGAGACGTTGCATGCAACGTCTCTACATCTCATTCATCGTTCACCAAATATCCCCGTGGTGTAATCATCCAATCTCCGTGAAGACGGGTACTTTGATTGCCAATGAGTACAGTGGTGAGCATATCAATGGGGATATCGAGTAATTTGTCAAGTGTGGAAAGGGTGATTTCTTCATCCTCTCGATAAGCCGATCGCACGATCGCGACAGGGGTTTGGGGGGAACGGTGTTGGAGTAAGATGCTATGGGCAATTGCTAATTGTTCGATCCGGGTGCGCGATCGCGGATTATATAAGGCAATGACGAAATCCGCTTGGGCAGCAGCGTTCAGCCGCTTTTCAATCACATCCCAAGGGGTCAACAAGTTACTTAAACTAATCGCACAAAAATCATGCATCAGGGGCGCACCCACGCGAGACGCCGCCGCTTGCAGGGCGGTAATGCCGGGAAAGACTTGTACCCCTGGCATTTTCCCATCCCAACCTTGGGCTTTGAGTTCCTCCAAAACTAATCCCGCCATCCCATAAATACCGCAATCCCCCGACGACACAACCGCCACCGTTAGTCCCCACCGGGCTAACTCAATCGCCCGTTGCGCCCGTTGGCGTTCCTGAGTAATTGGCAGGCGTTCAATAATTTGTCCGGGATGCAAAATTGGAGTAATTAAATCAATATAGAGAGAATAACCGATTACCGCATCAGCCTGAGAGAGTGCCGTTTTTGCTGCTGGCGTTATTTGATCCAACTGTCCAGGTCCTGTACCCACCAAAAACAGTTGTCCAATTCTACCCGTATATTCTCGTTGTGCCACAGCAATCGCCACTGTCACCGCCCCCGGTTGATTGTCCGCCCGCACAATTTGTTTTTGCACCAGTAGGTTCGTAGTCGGCACTTTAGTGCCAGAAGCGCTAAAGCGCTCACTACAAACCAAGGCGGCGGCTTCTGCCACACTGGGAGTACCCACTTCCTGATTCACCACCGTTGAAGGCGTAGGCACATTTACCGAACGCAACACCTCCGCCGGAAAGGTTCGCAAGGGCAAATCACGGGCTTGACAAAATTCCACCAATCCCACTTCCGAGGCTTTAATATCAATCGTGGCAATTCCTGCGATCGCATCTACAGCTAGATGATAACGTTGACAGGTTTGGATTATCGCCGTTTCAATTAATTCTCTCGATGTTCCCCGTTCACAACCAATCCCCACCCATAATACCCGTGGATGCCATTGAATCTTGGGCAAATCAGAGTCTGGAGAAAAGCGACGCTGAGTAAAACTAATCCAAATCCGGGCATTGGCTGAGTTAGAATCAACCGCTTTGTCGCCCCCATCGAATACAAACGGATGTCCTGGGGGGAGGTGCTGTTGCCACAAAGTAGAACCCACCTCTTGGATCACCTCAACCCGTTCACCTTTAGCTACGGCGGCGCTGACACCTGTCCAATCTCCCTCACCCCGTTGCCAACCGAAGGGAATGCCCACCATATCAATAGCGGGTAAATTTAACCCAGTAGAACCCCCGGTTAAAACAGGAGTCGCCCCTAGTTGCAAGGCAATCATCCTCGCCAGTTGATCGGCTTTACCTTGATGTCCACTACATAGACTAATCACAAATTGCCCAGTTTCATCAACAACGATAACCGCTGGATCAGAGGATTTATCCTTTAAAAGCGGGGCGATAAGGCGCACCACCGCCCCCGTTGCCAAACAGAAAATAAAAGCGCGGTGGTTTTGCCAGAGGGAGGCGATGTGGGATTTCAGAGAACCCTGGTAGAACGACTCGGTGGGAACATCCTTCCGTTCAGGGGTATGAACAGACTCAGGAAGCCACAACATCAACCGGGCTGTATGGCACAGAGGCTGTAGGGTTTGGGCGGCGGTAGGAGTCGTTGCGATCGCAACTAGAGGGTGAAAGTCTTGAAATAGCAACACAGCGTCTTTAGAATATCAACATCAGGACAACTTTAATCATTTTCTGGCAACTCACCAAACTGTTCTTGATAACGCGCTAACAATTCCTCTGGCGTTAAAATCCGATTTCCTCTCTCGTCAAACCAATACAACCACTCGCGCTGCAATCCTCGATGACTGCCGATTCCCCGACCAATTCCCAACCCAATTTCTGGCATCCAGAATGGTTCACCAATTTGACGTTGATACCTGCTATTAACTAAGCGATAAACTTCAAATGTCTCCTGTTGATCTCTGCGCCAAAAATCGGGATTATAGATGACGTAATATAAAACCCCCAACTTGGAATAAATTGATAATTTATCATCATACTCTCCCCCTGGTGTTTGAGAGACGATTTCTAAAATAAAAATCGGAATGATATCATTTTCTTCCCACACCACATAACTTTTACGTAGCTGATTTGCTCGAATCCGTTCAACGCCCAAACTCAAAAAACCATCCGGCACAATCGGAACTCTGGGATTGATTCCAGTCGTATGGTAAATTCCCATATTCACCCCAAAGAACCAATCAAAGCGCTGACCCCATAAGAAACCGAGAATCAACCCTAATAAATTGGTCACGAGAGTATGAAGTTCATTATCCACAGGCAACCCATCAGAGTCAGGCAATTCATCGCTCGTTGGTAAGCGGAGCTTGGAGTCAGATTTTACCATACCCGTATCCCTCTCAACTCTGCTTTTATCTTAACTTAAAGACTGAATTTATCTCCACCGACCTAATTAAATAAAATATAGTCGCTTCATCTGATGTCAAGGATATTTTTAATAAAAAATCAATCTGGACATTTTTACAATACATAGGTACTATAAAAAATAAGCGGAAATAAAGATTATTAATGTTAGGGGTAGACTGAGAATATGGCTAGCACTCATACAGGTATCGAGTGGACAGACCGAACATGGAACCCCACAACTGGCTGCAACAAAGTTAGTCCTGGTTGTACCCATTGTTATGCTGAAGCACTAACTAAACGGTTTCATCATAATTTTCCTAATGGATTTGATTTAACCCTGCATCGGGAACGAATAAAAGAACCCTTGCGTTGGCGCAAGCCAAGTCGCATTTTTGTCAACTCGATGAGTGATCTTTTTCACAAAGACGTACCTATCGAATTTCTCAAAGACGTGTTTGATGTGATGGGTCAAACGCCTCAGCATATCTATCAAATTTTGACCAAACGACATGAACGTTTAGTTGAGTTGGCTCCTCAGTTAGAATGGCATAAAAATATTTGGATGGGGGTATCGGTTGAAAATCAGGACTATATTCACCGGGTTGATTTCCTGCGAAAAGTTCCAGCAAACGTGCGCTTTCTCTCTTGTGAACCGCTTCTGGGTGATTTACATCTTGATTTAACGGATATTCATTGGGTTATTGTTGGTGGCGAATCGGGAAATAGATATCGTCCGATGAAGTTAGAGTGGGCGCAAAGTATTCGTGACCAATGTCAGAGGTTTGGTGTGGCATTTTTCTTTAAACAATGGGGAGGTAGAACTCCAAAAGCTGGAGGAAGAGAACTAGATGGAAAGATTTGGGATGAGATACCGTTAGCTTGGAAACAACACCAACAGCAATGGGGGGAAGACAGTAGAATATGCGGTACATCGATAAGGGCGCAAGCCTTGCGCCCCTACATTCATTCCGGTGTACCTCACCTGCAGAGGAACCGCTATAATAGTTTGTTAACAATGGGATTTTAGCTCAAATCCATGCTACTCTAATAGCCAGTATCTACAGATGAAATAAGCTTATTCGGCTAAACTCATCTTGAACAGGCTGCTCTACCAATAGTCAGACTGAGTAGAGATTACCTATGCATTATAATATTTGGGATTTTTTCTGTACAGAAGAAAATTATCCCTATTGGCAGGAGCAAATTCAACAGTCTCAGGAATTTAATCGGATAACCTGGGAAAAAATCCGTGATTTTTTGTGTGTTATAGAGCGACATAACCCGTTGAGTCATCAATTGTTACAAGCTCATAACCTTGAGCAGTTTATCCAAATTGCTAGAAATAACGGTTATCAGTTGACTCAAGAAGAACTTGCCTGGTTTGTGATTATTCAGAAACAAATCTGGGATTGTTTAGCCCTGGCGCAAAAAACACCTTCTCTGAAGAAACAGCTACTATCTAGCCAGAATCCAGATGAGTTTATCCAAATTGCAGTCGAGCAGGGTTATTATTTTACTCAAAAAGAGTTAGCTTGGTTATTGATAGATATCAAATCATCGTCAAGTCTAGTTAGTATAAATAACAGCACAGGGGATGCTTTTTTTATAGCCAATATTGGCAGAATCGTAATGGGATCTTGGATGGGACTTGCGGAAAGGTGGGGATTAGTGCCACCCTTATGTAATATGAAGCAACCTGGAAATGGAATATTTGGAGATGAAAATGACCCTTTCTTTTTAGATCGCTGTTTCCTACCTAGCGGATATTTAAACCAACGCTTAATGATAAACTATTGAGCAAAAAACCGAAAATAGGGTCAGGTTAGTAAAGTTAATCATTGGTAAAGTCCTATTATTTTCTACCCATTTTAGCGGCTTGTTGAATCGTCTCTAGGGTTAACACCCCGATCACTTTTCCTTCATCCATGACAGACAATCTCTGACTACCTGTCTGTAAGAGGAGGGATAAAGCCTGACGCAAATTCTCGTGAGGCGCGATCGCACGCTCCCCCTGATGCGGATAATCTGAAGAAACTCGCTGCATTGCCGCCTCCACCCGCCGTAAACTTAACTGACGAAACAGATCATCAGCCCCCATTAACTCCCGGACGAAATCATTAGCAGGACTTGTCAGAATATTTAACGGCGTATCAAATTGTAAAATCTTACCTTTTTGCAAAATCATAATCTTATCCCCCAGACGCAGCGCTTCCTCAACATCATGGGAGACAAACAGAATTGTTTTGTGTACCTTCCGCTGAATTCGTAAGATTTCGTCTTGCAGAGATTGGCGAGTAATCGCGTCAATAGCACCAAAAGGTTCATCCATTAACATGAATTTAGGATCACCAGCCAACGCCCGCGCCACACCAACGCGCTGCTGCTGTCCTCCAGATAGCTGTGCCGGATACCGATTCCGGTAAACTTGAGGGGGTAGTTCGACTAGCTGCAATAACTCATCAACACGAGACTGGTATTTTGGGCGTGACCATCCCAAAAGCTTGGGAACAACTGCAATATTCTCCGCCACCGTTTTATGGGGAAATAAGCCCGACTGCTGAATCACATAGCCAATTTGCTGACGCAGCTTCGTGACTTTCATTTGGCGGATGTTGACCCCATCCAGATAAATCGCGCCGGATGTAGGTTCATACAGTCGATTGACCATCTTGAGAACGGTAGTTTTACCACACCCCGATGGACCTAAAATTACCACCAGTTGACCCGCTTCAATGTCGCAGGTTACTCCATTTACGGCGGGTTGGGGTGTCCCTGGAAATTGGAGACGAACTTGATCAAAACGAATAGCACTCACTGATTTGGCTGATTTTTGTTAAAGTTAGCTCATTCCATTTGACAAATTACAAATGATAAATGACCAATGACCAATGACCAATGACCAATGACCAATGACCAATGACCAATGACCAATGATATTTTAATTCTCTCCAATGGTCCGGGTGAAGTCACCACATGGGTACGTCCTGTGGTCAAAGCATTGCGCCAGCAGCTAGGATGCGATCGCGCATTGATCCGAATCTCGGTTATCCTGTCTCCTTGTCCCAACGCCACAGGCAAAGAAGCCCAGATTGTTCAATCCTATCCCGAAGTAGACCGAGTGCAAGGGGCACAGCATTTCTTTGGCTTCTTACTCTGGGGGAAAACTGCCGAAAACTGGGACTGGCGCGATCGCGGCGTGGTGGTATTCTTAGGCGGCGACCAATTTTTCCCCGTCGTGATTGGCTCTCGCTTAGGATATCGTACCGTTGTTTATGCCGAATGGGATGCCCGTTGGCATCGCTGGATTGATCGGTTTGGCGTGATGAAACCCGATATCATTACCAAAGCCCCAAAAAAGTATCGCCACAAGTTAACCGTAGTCGGAGATTTAATGGCAGATGTGGCATTCGTAGGGGCTGTAGGGGCGAAGCATTCGCGCCCGGGTTTCTCGGTTTTATGCCAACACAAGAGCGCGAATGCTTCGCCCAATCACCAATCACCAATCACCAATCACCAATCCCCAATCACCAATCCCCAATCACCAATCCCCAATCCCCAATCCCCAATCCCCAATCCCCAATCCCCAATCCCCAATCCCCAATCCCCAATCCCCAATCACCAATCACCAATCCCCAATCCCCAATCATCAATCCCCAATCCCCAATCCCCAATTGAATGGATTGGGTTACTTCCAGGGTCAAAACCTGCCAAACTGATTCAGGGAGTACCGCTAGGGTTAGCTATTGCTGAACACATTCACAAAGCTAGACCCCAAACCCGTTTTGTGATTCCTGTTGCACCAACCTTAGATTTAGTCACCCTAGCCCGTTTTGCTGATCCCCAGGAAAATCCCTTGATTCAGAAATTAGGATGGGGAGCGGCGAGATTGGTGATCCGAGATGAAGCAGATACTACAGACGCGACACTCATAATGGCGAGTGGTTTAACGGTAGAACTGACAACCGAATTTCCCGCCCATGACATATTATCCCAATGCTGTTTGTGCTTAACCACAGTGGGAGCAAATACGGCAGAATTAGGTTCCCTTGGTGTACCGATGATCGTGTTATTACCCACCCAGCAACTGGATGCAATGCGGGCTTGGGATGGATTAGCCGGATTATTCGCCCGGTTACCTGGGGTAGGGACAAGCAATGCTAAGCTGATTAATTGGCTGATTCTGCAACAAGGACGCCTATTTGCGTGGCCCAATATTTGGGCAAAAGCAGAAATTGTGCCAGAAGTCGTGGGTCAACTGAAACCCCAGGATGTGGCACAATTAGTACTTGAGTATTTAGAGCATCCCGAAAAACTCGAACAGATGCGATCGCGCCTGCGGGCAGTTCGGGGTGAATCGGGTGCAGCCCAAAAGTTAGCGCAATTGGTGCAAGAGGAACTCACCCATGACAAATGACAAATTACTATTTTGGAGTTAACGTGTCAACCATAACCCTAGTAGTGATATCATCCTCCTACAGGGTAATCACATCACCGACCGACGTTGCCCATCGTCTTCTGCTATTGGGAGTCCCCTATTGTATTGGAGCTGTAAGCTATCGTGAACGCGACTGAAACCCAAACCCTACCAGCGCTGCAAACTGAAGTGTCTCGGCTTCGGGAAGAGTTACATCTGAGAGATCAGCTCGTGCAGCAGCTCTCTCAAGAGCTATTTCGCTTGGTTAAAGGCAATGCGAACTTCAAACCGCCAGCCGAGGTTTCTGAGCGTCATCAAGCCCAAATGCGAGTCTTGCGAGAACAGTTGCAAGATGTGGAGCAGCAAGTTAGATTTTACCAAGAGCAGATTACGACTCGCGATCAAGAAATTTATCAGTTGCGCCAGTCCGTGCAAGAATTAACCGATCGTTCTCGTATGTTGGAGCAGGTGGTTCAGGAGCTACCCCAAATTTATCGTCAGAAGTTTGCTGAACGCATGGCGCCTGTGAGAGAGAAGGTGAGCAGACTACAACGGGAGAATCGCCAACTTCATGCTGAGTTGCAAAGTGTCAGCTATCGGCTAGCGGTCAAGAATCGCAATATTACCCATGTTGACTTACCCAGTTTCGGTCGTCCCAGTAATAGCCCAATTCCTACGTTTGGTAGCATCTAATATAAAAAATAAGGCTGCATTTGTTTCTGATATCTGCTTTGGCAAGCTTGTTAAGTGATGGGTATTTGAAGCCGCACTTGACGTAACTACAGTTATAGCAGTAGACACATAACTTAGGAAAAATCAACTGCGGTAGAGACGTTGCGGCAAAACGTCTCTACTCAATAATCTGTTCTAACCAATACCAGCAGTTGCTATTATTTCCATCACATATTCTTTTGCAAGGGGAGCATAACTTTCCTATCGTAAGGCAGATGTATTGGACATACTACCTTCGTTGAAATGAAGGCAGGCAAGATCCGAGCTTTTGGGCTAAACGGCAGCCCAACCCAAAAAATAGTCAGAGATTTAGCCTCTAACCGTTACGGTTAGCTGGCTAACTTGCCTGTTCGTTTAATTTTTTTCAATTGAAGAGAAGATAGGAGTTCAACTTCATGCCATTACTATCCACAGAAGAACTCAAAACTCTGGTTACACAGCCAGAAGGATTGTGTGTTTCTATTTTTATGCCTACCCATACGGCAGGTCCGCAAATCAAACAAGATCCCATTCGTTTCAAGAATCTCATGGGGAAAGCTGAAGCCCAGCTAGTTGAGCAGGGTATGCGCTCAGCCGATGCCCAAGAAATGCTTAAAAGCGCTCAAGAGTTGGATCGTGATCACTTTTGGCGTCATCAGAATCAGGGACTTGCTCTGTTCATCGCCCCCAATTTCTTTCGCTATTACCGTCTACCCCTGGATTTTGAGGAGTTAGTCGTAGTCGGTGAGCAATTTCACCTCAAGCCACTGATGCCACTGCTGACGGGCGATGGGCGTTTCTATATTTTGGCACTGAGTCAAAAGAAGGTGCGACTTTTAGTAGGAGGGCGCGATCGCATTCGGGAAATTCAGCCTGAGGAGGTTGACAATCTGCCAGAAAGTCTGATGAGTGTGCTTCAGTATGAGGATTCTGAAAATCAGACCCAATTCATGTCCTCACAAACCTATTCCCCTGGTGGATTACCGGGTTCAGATCCGGGAACACTCCATGGACGAGGTGTGGATGAAGATCACGAAAATCAGATTGTGCGCTTTTTGAGCAAAGTGAATAAAGGGATACGGGAGTTTCTACAGGATGAGACTGTCCCGCTAGTGCTAGCCGGTGTAGATTATCTCCTCCCGATTTATAAACGAGTGAATTCTTACCCCCATCTTCTGGAAGAAGGCATTACGGGCAATCCAGACCTCTCCAAGCCAGAAGAACTCCATACTCAAGCCTGGGCAATCGTTCAGCCTACGTTTCAACAGGCAGAGAAAGAGGCAATTGACCGCTTCAGAGAATTTTCTGGAAATAATCAGGAACAAGCCTCTGATGCCCTGAAAGAAGTAGTGCAGGCGGCTTATAATCGACGCATTGATTCGTTGTTTGTCGCCCTAGACCATCAGCAGTGGGGTAGCTTTGACCCACAGAGCAATACGGTGCAGCTACATGAGCAACACCAGGCTGGTGACCAAGATTTATTGGATTTAGCCGCGGTTTATACCGTTTTGAATGGTGGAACTGTCTTTGCTGTAGAACCAGATCGAGTGCCAGCTCAATCACCGATAGCTGCAGTTTTCCGTTATTAATGGCTTGGTCGTTAGCGCTCGTGATGAATCATCGGGCAACAATAAGTAAATTTGCTTGCTTGAAGGATTGATTGAAAGTACCCTATTGATGTTACGATTCCCATCAGTGCCGTGGGTCACACGGGAATCGTCAAGACGCCATGCGTCGCATTGTGTGTGAGGAAGTTCGATAAAGGGATGTTTTTGTCCGTGATAGACGCAAAATTAACTTCTGGGCGCTCGTTTAATTTAACGGGTTCGAGCCTCTTGACGTTACTAGCCGTTGGCTTGAGTCTGGGATCACTCATTCTAGATGGGTTGGGGGAACGCTCCCTTTTCGCCGGAGTCTCCATAACCTTGCCGTTGTTGATTTGTGCCGTACTGAGTTCGGCGCTGGGATATTGGGTTGTTCCTTTTCTGCAAAGGCTGAAAATGGGTCAGATTGTCCGGGAGGATGGTCCGCAAACCCATTTACAAAAAGCTGGCACCCCAACCATGGGTGGGGTGTTTTTTGTACCCGTGGCGGTAATGGTGGCTCTATTTTGGTCGGGATTGGCACTGGGAGGGCAAGAGTTTGTCAACGTCCTCGTTGTATCCGTTGTGACCCTGGCTTATGGGATGATTGGCTGGTTGGATGATTGGCAAATTATCCGCCGCCGTTCTAATAAAGGGATTTCCCCTCGCCTAAAATTGGCACTGCAAATCAGCGTGGGGTTGATGTTTTGTATCTGGCTAGCGGCAAGTCAACCGATTAGTATTACCGCGATCGCACTGCCGTTTGGTATCGTTTTACCCTTAGGATTACTGTTTTGGCCCCTAGCCCTGTTTGTTCTGGCGGCGGAAAGTAATGCCACGAATCTTACCGATGGGGTAGATGGATTAGCTGGAGGGACTTGTGCGATCGCGCTTTTGGCATTGGCTGCGATCGTTTCCCCAACTTCACCGGGTTTAATGGTGTTCTGTGCCTGTCTCAGTGGTAGTTGTCTGGGGTTTGTCGCACATAATCGCCACCCAGCCGCTGTGTTTATGGGAGATACGGGTTCCCTCGCTTTAGGCGGCGCCCTGGCGGCGGTAGGACTATTGAGTCAGAATCTCTGGTGTTTATTTGTTCTCAGTGGCATTTTCTGTTGGGAATCGATCTCTGTGATTGCCCAAGTTGCCTATTACAAAGCCACAAAAGATGATGCTGGGATAGGCAAACGGCTGTTTAAAATGTCACCGTTTCATAACCATTTGGAATTAAGCGGTTGGTCAGAAACCCAAATTGTGGGTGCGTTTTATTTGACAGGTGGGCTGTTAGCGTTGATGGCTTTAGGATTGCAGTCCGGCTTTTGAGCGATGGTTAAGTCAATCTGTAACCAGGCTTTTTAATCAGGGCGGGTTTTGTTGTTCAGTTATTTCAGCAATGCGGAGTGTAGTTCCTAAACCCGCCCCTACAATGGACTGATTACCTATTGTGAGCGCTAGCTTTAGTGACGTTAGCACACAGTATCAGGTCAAGTTTTGGCACAATCAAAAACAGATGAACTTACCCATTCAGTGCTTATGGCTTCCACTGTTGTGATTACTGGCGCGTCTCAAGGTAGCGGTAAAGCCACTGCCAATCTATTTGCCCAAAACGGCTATTCTGTTGTTCTCGCCGCCCGTCAACCTGAGCGATTAGAGGCGGTAGCCCAAGACATTCGCGCCAAGGGAGGCGACGCCTTGGCTATTCCCACCGATGTCACTAACCCAAAACAGGTGCAAGAATTGGTGGATTTTCCTATCTCGAAAAACTGGCTCAATTATTAACGTCGGTTCCTCTTGATGACCTGGATGATGAAACTTACCAACCGCAGCTAACCCGACAAGAATCTACTATACACAAACTCTCTTTTTTACCATATACGTGTAAGCAGGTTTAATCAAAAAATCGGCTATTTAGAAGCTCCCTAGGAGACAAGAATAATGGGATTGCTTCTAAAAAAACCTTAAATAATAGTCTGATATCGTGGTAAAAATCAAGTGCTTAACCACTTATTCCTGGTTGTGCTTGAGACTAAGCTTTGCCAGCAGAGAAGGGGTACAGATGCTTTAACACAGTAAAAGACGGCAAACACAACTGATTCATTACGGTTCGCCCCAATCCTTGATACCGTCGAGTTTCTTACATTAGACACAGCGCAAGACATCAGCACAAAGTTAACCGTTGATTATTGTTAATGGGAGAGCGACTAAAACTAGCAATCACCAAATCGAACCGTCCCATCTCAGGTTCGGGAACCCCCCCTTCATGAGACGGGCTAACCGAGTTCAGTATAGAGATTGGTAGCCGAAGCAATATTGAAGCTCCCAAAGGCTGCTGATTGAGCCAAGTTAAGGTTCAACAGTCATGCTCCCCGACTTCTCCAGTATTTGTAGTTAAGCGAACTTGGAACACTCTTATGGCAAAAGTAGTTGGAATTGATTTAGGTACGACAAACTCCTGCGTAGCCGTCATGGAAGGTGGTAAACCCACCGTGATTGCTAACGCCGAAGGCGGACGTACAACCCCTTCAGTTGTGGCTTATGCCAAAAATGGCGATCGCCTCGTGGGTCAAATCGCCAAACGTCAGGCGGTGATGAACCCGGAAAATACATTCTACTCAGTCAAACGCTTTATTGGGCGTAGACATGGCGAAGTCACCAATGAAGCTACTGAAGTCTCTTATAAAGTCCTCAAAGTTGGCGATAACGTCAAACTTGATTGTCCCTCTCAAGGCAAACAATTTGCGCCTGAAGAAATTTCGGCTCAAGTCCTACGTAAGTTAGTCGATGACGCCAGTAAGTACCTGGGCGAAACGGTAACTCAAGCCGTGATTACCGTTCCCGCCTACTTCAACGACTCCCAGCGTCAAGCCACGAAAGACGCAGGTAAGATTGCTGGCGTTGAAGTCTTGCGGATTATTAACGAACCCACGGCGGCTTCTCTCGCCTATGGCTTAGACAAAAAGAGCAACGAAACGATTTTGGTCTTTGACCTTGGTGGTGGAACCTTTGACGTATCCATCCTGGAAGTCGGTGATGGTGTCTTTGAAGTATTATCTACCTCCGGTGACACTCACTTGGGTGGTGACGACTTTGATAAGAAAATTGTCGATTACCTCGCCGCTGAATTTCAGAAATCCGAAGGGATTGACTTACGCAAAGACAAGCAAGCTCTGCAACGTCTAACGGAAGCGGCGGAGAAAGCCAAAATTGAACTCTCCAGCGTTACCCAAGCCGAAATTAACCTACCCTTCATCACCGCTACCCAGGAAGGTCCCAAGCACCTGGATATGACCTTGACTCGGGCGAAGTTTGAAGAACTCTGTGCGGACTTAATTGATCGGTGTCGCATCCCAGTTGAGAATTCGGTGCGCGATGCCAAAATTGATAAAAGCGCGATTGATGAGATTGTCTTGGTTGGAGGTTCAACCCGGATTCCGGCGGTAAAAGAGGTAGTCAAGCGGGTATTGGGTAAGGAACCCAACCAAACTGTAAACCCAGATGAAGTGGTTGCAGTTGGCGCAGCGATTCAAGCGGGTGTTTTGGCGGGTGAAGTTAAAGACATTCTGCTACTGGATGTTACACCTCTATCCCTGGGTGTAGAAACCTTGGGCGGTGTAATGACTAAGATTATCCCCCGCAACACCACCATTCCCACCAAGAAGTCAGAAACCTTCTCAACGGCTGTTGATGGTCAAACCAACGTAGAAATCCACGTTCTCCAAGGTGAACGGGAAATGTCCGGCGATAACAAGAGTCTGGGGACTTTCCGTCTCGATGGTATTCCCCCAGCACCGCGCGGCGTTCCCCAAATTGAAGTTACTTTTGATATCGACGCCAATGGTATCCTGAACGTTACGGCGAAGGATAAAGGTACGGGTAAAGAGCAATCAATTAGCATTACTGGCGCATCCACCCTCCCCAGTGAAGACGTTGATCGCATGGTTAAGGAAGCCGAAGCCAATGCGACGGCGGACAAAGAGCGTCGTGAGAAAATTGATCGCAAGAACCAAGCCGATTCTCTGACGTATCAAGCTGAGAAGCAGATTAATGAATTGGGTGATAAAGTCCCAGCAGCTGATAAGACTAAGGTTGAAGGCTTGATTAAGGATCTGCGAGATGCGGTGTCTCAAGAAGACGATGAAAAGATTAAGACGCTGACTACGGAATTGCAACAAGCTCTCTACAGCATCAGTGCTAACTTGTATCAACAAGCGGGTGGTCCTGAAGCCGGTGCTGCTCCCGGTGGTGCTGGTGCTCCAGGTGAAAATGAAGCTGGTGCTGCTCCCGGTAGTGAATCCGGTGGTGGTGATGATGTCATCGACGCTGAATTCTCGGAAACGAAATAGCAGGTTAGGGTTAGAGGTTAGCCAGAGGCTAGCCTCTATTTTTAAGCATTATCAGCGACGCCAGTTCTTCAGAAGGCGTCGCTTTTTATTATGTAGGTTTTGGCTTGCTTGGTGTTCTAAGCCTCTTGTTCAAGGCTCTACCTGCTGCAACAGTGGCAATAGCATGTGAAAAAAGCCAAAATGACAGATGTAACCTTCTTGACCACAGAAATGGTATCAGAGCTTGAAAATCTATTTGCAGCCGATCAAAGCCAAGCCGTTGAACGAGCTGCACAGGAAATCTTCCAAACCCTGATTCAGAAAAATCAGTATGTGGGTGAGGTATACTCCATTAGTTACGAAGCAGCCTTGGTTCAAATACATGACCGTCATCGCATGGATGTGGGTGGAATTCCAAGTCTGAGTTTCCTGATTGCTACCCGTGTTAATCCAGAAGAGGCGATTGACTACACAACTGAAGATGCTTCTGTAATCCTGTTGCGTGTCATGGATGCTGCACCACTTCCTAATGCCGTAGAAGCAGAACGGGTTAGAGTAGAGGCAGCACAGAGAGCAAGCGATCAGGAGAAACACTGGGATGATCCAGATATGATGGATGGCTGGACTCATCGACTTCTATCTTTTGCTGGTGTTAAGTGTAGAGTGATTGGCACTTTCTTCTTAGATCAGACTCCTGGCAGTGAAACAGCCGACTCACTAGTCCTTCGCTTTGGTAGTGACCTTTCAAATTACTATCCTAATCGGGGTTTGAAAGTTTACAAACCCAATGACAAGGCTTTATCGCTCATTGTAAATTATCACGATCCGGATCGCAAGAAGGAACAGCAAACCAATCAAACAGTAACAGTTGGGCAAATACGTTATGCTTCTACCAATAGAGCATTCCAGGGTATCTCAAATGTAGATGTTAAACTTCTGCCCGCAGATTTACTAGGACAAAAGACAGCTCTTTTTGGAATGACTCGAACTGGTAAGTCTAACACCACTAAAATAATCCTTCAATCTGTCTTTAATCTAAGGTTTTCACGAGAAAAGCAATTACGGATAGGGCAAATAGTATTCGATCCGAATGGTGAGTACGCTAATGAAAACGAGCAAGATGCCAACCAGCAGAAAAATCCTTCAGCTATAAAAAACCTTTGGAAATCTCACCCGGATGGTCAGAAAGAGGATGTTGTTACTTACGGAATTCTACCACATCCAAATGACCCTAATCGCAAGCTGATGCTTGTAAACTTCTTTGCTGATGATACTCTCCAAGTCGGCAAGACTATCATTGATGCTACGCTAGCAGCCGATAGCTCTAAGTACATCCAAAACTTCCGACAGGTTGCTTTTACTCTTCCGGACGAGAACGACATAAGTGCTATGACACGCTATAAGCGCCGCGTTCTTGTATATCGTTCATTACTAGCTAAAGCTGGCTTTGATCCTCCTAAAAGCCTTAATCCCAACATTAAAGGGTTGTTTAATCAGAAACTTATTCAAGCTTTAAAGGATAGTGAAGTTGATAATCAAGTTAACCACAAGGCAGCGGCAGCTATTCTTAGTAAGCCCAACCCTAAATGGTCAGAGCTAGGTGTTGCATTTGAATATCTTTACGACTTTATGACTGACAAAAATAGTGGTTATAAAGATTTCGAGAACTGGTATATGATGGAGAAGCCTAAAGCATCAGGAGATCCTTGGGCTGATGAAGATTTGAAAAAACTTCTGGAAATGTTCAGCCGCCCTAACGGTTCCAAACAAATTGGTAAAGTGCTTAACCAGCACACTAGCAGCACAACTTCTGATTATGCTGTAGAAATATATCAATACTTGAAAGATGGAAAATTAGTTATTGTTGACCAATCTAGTGGCGATCCTGAAGTGAATCAATCCTCAGCAGATAGAATTATGTGGCATATATTTCAGCAAAATCAAAGCCTATTTCGTGAAGGAAAAGAGAACATTCCCGAAATTTTAGTCTATCTAGAAGAAGCCCATAATCTCCTGCCATACGGAACAGATATGGATCTAAAAAATGTTTGGGTGCGTACAGCCAAAGAAGGAGCCAAGTATCACATAGGCATCGTTTATGCCACTCAGGAGGTTAGTAGTATCCAACGTAACATTCTCAAAAATACTGCTAACTGGCTGATTGGACACTTGAATAATACAGATGAAACCAAAGAACTTCGTAAATACTATGATTTTGCTGATTTTGAAGCATCAATCCGTCGCGCTCAAGATCGAGGTTTTTTAAGGGTTAAGACCTTGAGTAATCTTTTTGTTATTCCTGTTCAAGTCAATAAATTCGAGGTCTAATCCATGCCATACGAAGGAGAATTTGCCAACTATAGACCCCTACGCCGTCTTGTAGAGAGTGAGCGTGTTAATAAGCTACTTGGCAGTTATAAAATCCGAAGCACTTCCGAGCAGCTAGAGTCACTTCAATCTCTCAGTCCAATCAAGTTTCAGCCTGGTGATTGGACCCCCAACTATCTAATAGCTATAGATGGAAGCCATGCAGAAGTAGATATCAAAAATGGTTTTCCTGGTGCTGAGGCTTCCTATGTAACAGTAGCTTCTGTGATTCTGGATGTTGCCAAAATCAAACAACTCGATCAGCAACGTCCTGTTAATCCGAAGGAATTCCGGACAACAGAGAAAGCGGAATCAATTGACTGTGCATTACCTGGATGTAATATCATCACAGAGGGTGAAACCTCAGCTAAAGCTTCACTTAGGAAATCAATTTTTGAAGTTTTTAGCTCTGTTCGGATGTCTTCTGAAGGTGAATCACTGTTAGATACCTACGAGGCGCTTCTGAAGTACAAACCTACTACTGAACGTAAGCAGGAATGTCCATACGAAGATTGTTCAAGAGAATACCAGCGCGGGAATGGCAAATATCCCTGTCCCTGTGAGCTGTCGCGCTCCCTATACTCTACTGATGCCCTGCGTATACACGAACGAATGAATCCAGCAGGGACAAACGGTGCTATATTTGCTGAGATTATGCAAGTGTGGGAACGAGTTTGGGTTGTGCATATTTTAAGAACACTGGAAGCGAAAAACTGGCTGTCTAGTCTGCGTAGGCTTGCAATTGTACTAGATGGTCCTCTTGCTGTGTTCGGACAACCTGCCTGGATAAGTCAGGCGATTTGTCAAGAACTCTCTAGAATTAACACGGTAGCCAAGAAGGTAACAGGAGGAAAAGATATTCTTCTTATTGGAGTTGAAAAGACAGGTACATTTGTACAGCATTTTGAAGATATAGACCGCCAAGAAGATGGAGGATATGGGTCTTTCCCTTGTCAATCCATTGCATTACTAACTGATGACTACATCAAGAACAACATTATTTTTTCCGATAGCCAAAGACCTTATGGAGATGCTACATACTTTGGACGGAAGTTATTCTACAAAACCAAATCGGGTGCACGGCTAGTGGCTAGCTTACCCTTCCTTACAGATAATCATAAAGACTTAAAAAGGGCTGAACCGTCCCAGTATCCACGTCTTGCAGATGCAGTCGGGCTTCTCGATCAACTTGTATCCTCACGATTTCCCAATGCTCTTGCACCATTGGTTTCAGCCAATGCAGAGGCAGCTATACCTTTAAGTCTTGGAAACAAGGTATTGGAACGCCTTGCCAAGGAACTTATCACCAACGAGGGAACATGAAGGTCACATCGACTAACCCATTGAGTCTGAGTACAGCCACAGGTCGATGGTCTGGCTTGGGTCCATACTATGCGATGTTCCCTCGAGAATTTGCTTTTAACGTCATAGAAACCTATTCAAAGCCTGGAGACGCTGTCCTTGATCCATTTGCAGGTCGTGCAACCAGTATCTATGCGGCTGCTGCCATGCAAAGGTTAGGCTGTGGCATTGAAATCAATCCCGTTGGTTGGCTTTATGGTTATGTAAAATTAAAGCCAGCTCTGAAAAGGAATGTGTTGCGACGCATCAAAAATATTGGTGAAATAGCTAAATTAATTGATTCAAAAAAAATCGATGATCTACCAGAGTTTTTTTCAGTTTGCTACTGCCCTAATGTATTGCGATATCTTGTTGTTGCTCGTGACGAACTGCGGTGGAGAAACAGTATAGTTGATGCCACTCTAATGGCAATTATATTAGTTCATTTGCATGGCAGGCGAGAGCAGTCATTATCAAATCAAATGCGCCAAGGAAAGTCTATGGCTCCAGACTACTCAGTTCGTTGGTGGAAAAATAGACAATTGCTCCCGCCAGAAGTTGAGCCAGTAGAATTCCTTATTCAACGCCTTGAGTGGCGCTATAGGCATGGAATCCCCAATTTAAGGAAAAATGGAACCATTATACGTGGAGATAGTCTATCATTTCTGAGTGGAATAAAAAATAAAGTTTCTAATGGAGAAAAGAAACCTTTTGATCTTCTATTTACTTCACCGCCTTATTATAAACTAACAAATTACCATTATGATCAGTGGTTGCGTCTTTGGATGCTTGGGGGACCCAATCAACCCACTTGGATAAGTGAGAAGTGGAAAAACCGATTTGAATCAAAGAGCGCGTATTGTGATTTGTTGTATCGGGTTTTTAGGGGGTGTGCTGAAATTATGGCAAGTACGGCAATCGTTTATGTCAGAACTGACGCCAGAGAGTTTACTAAGACAACAACACTGGAGATTCTCCGTGATATTTTTCCTAAAAAATCCCTTGAGATAGTGTCTAAGCCATTTATTAAGAATACTCAGACAGCACTATTTGGTGATAAATCAAAAAAACCCGGTGAAATTGATATTATCATGCGATAATGTAGCATTTATGTTCATTAGCCAGTACGGTGGGTTAGACGGTGTTTAATTAATGCAACAAACCATTGAATGAACCCGCCGTCGTAACCCACCGAGTTATCCGGCAAATCACTGCTCAAAAAAACCCAATGAATCTCTTGATTTCTGCGGTGATTTCAGGTACTATTTCATCATCGGAAAATGTGCGCTCCTATAACCCCCTTTTCAAGAACATTGGCATCCCTGACTATAAACTCCTAAATCTCAGAATTCTTCTCCCTGAACTTACACCTCAGCCGTTTAGATCCCCCTAAATCCCCCATGCAAAAAAAGCGAAGCAACATCTGGTCTCCCCCGTACAACAAAGGCGAAGCATCCGCTGGCTTCCCCCATGGAACAAAAAGCGAAGCATCCGCTGGTCTCCCCCATGGAAAAAAACGCGAAGCATCCTCTGGCTTCCCCCTTTTTAAGGGGGACGGGAGGGGGATCAAAAAGGGGGACGGAAGGGGGATCAAAAGGGAAGAGGGAGATCTACAAGGGGGACTAGGGGAGATCTCTTACTAAGTAAGGGTTTCAGTTTTAAGTTGACACCAATAGCACGGAGTGTGCGCCCCTACCAATCAAACCACTAATGTATTTAAGGTTAACTGGTTGGGTTTCGTTCCTCAACCCAACCTACTACTAGCGAATCAAACCACCAATGTATTTAAGTAAATTTAGGACATTATATAAGTCATCTTCTGGTTTAAGGATAGAAAACGCCTGAGATAAACTATACTGGGGTTGATCTTGCCCAGTTAGCTTGACAAAAACAAATTCTCTGCCATTCACCAATAAACCAAACCTGGGTTGTTTTCTGTTCCCATCACTCAGCATATAAGCCAGGGCTTGAGGTAAAGCCGTCATCACATCAAATTTAGTCGCCTTGGATTCAATCACCAATATCCACAACCGTTGCTGTACGACTAACACATCAATACTACCTTTAACGATAATGCCTTCATCTTCAGCCGAAATTTGAATCGAGGTTTCCGTTTCAATGGTAAAGGGGGGCTGATAAAATCCGGCTAAATCCAGTAAAGGAGACAGCACAACCATTTTGACTGCCTCTTCTGACATGAAACGGTATCGAGTTAAATTCAAGTAATTGCTGCGGATGCGGTTTAATGCTTGCTTTTCAGATTCGGTAACCGTGACATCACTCACCCATTCCGTAAAACAAGCGTCTTCGGTTAACTGTAAATCAAATGCTGTTTCTAAATCGTAGAGACTGAGTTCTTTGGCAAAGATTGTTTGTACCATCGTATTATTCCCCTTGGGGAGAGACTTATTTTTATTTTAAAATCAGATTAGCTAAAGAGGGATAAATCCCTCACTACGAAGCAAATCTATCGCACCAAATTAGCTGGGTTGCGCCCTACAGATAAAGGCTAGGCGTAAGTCCTATTCAAGTTATACGACGGGTTGTGTCGAGATAAATTTAATTATATTAAACTCTGTAAAAATTTAATTATCTGTCCCGCCCCCCTGGTAGAAATGTGGGAATGCTGCGAGATAATGGAGAAAATGGGAAAAACCTTCTCGTCAACGACTTCCGCTATAAAGATAGAGACTTTATCCTTATCGACGAAAGCCATAACCTCCGCAATCCTAGCACCCAACGCTACAAAGTCGTAGAAACCTTCCTCGCCACTGGGAAACAAGATAAAAGGCTATCAGCAGTTATTTTTAATTTCCGATAATTGTTTGTAGTGAAGCCTTGGTTTGACGGAAACAGGGGGAGCAATGTAGAGACGTGCCATGGCACGTCTCTTAGCTGGGGGAGATGAGGGAGAGAAGAATTTTCTCAATGAACAATGAATAATGAACCATGAACCATGACCTAACTCACTACCCCTACCCTTCAACACGACGGGTGATTATGGGTAAGCATTGTGCTGTCGCCACCAGCCAACCCCTCGCCACATTAGCGGGGATGGAGATGATTTGGGCGGGGGGGAATGCCGTTGATGCGGCGTTAGCGATCGCGATCGCACTCACGGTAGTTGAACCCACCTCTAACGGAATCGGTTCTGACACCTTTGCCTTAGTCTGGGATGGTCAGTTACATGGACTCAACGCTTCCGGTAAAAGTTCTCAAGCCTTAAGTTTAGACCATTTTACCGGGATGGAAGATATCCCCCAACGGGGTTGGTTACCTGTCACCGTACCCGGATGCGTCTCGGCTTGGCGAACATTATGGCAACGGTGGGGAAAATTACCCTTTGAGCAGTTATTTGCCCCGGCGATTCGCTATGCTCGGTCAGGATATCCCGTTTCCCCGGTTACCGCAACGGCTTGGAAACAAGCTGAGGCGATTTTCCTCCCCCTGAAGGGGCGAGAATTTGAGCCATTTAAATCTGTATTTTTCCCCAATAACCGGGCGCCGCATCCGGGAGAGGTGTGGGGAAGTGAGGCTCATGCTCACACCTTAACCCAGATTGCTCAAACTGGCGGTGAATGCTTTTATCAGGGGAATATTGCTGACGCGATCGCGAACTTTGCGGCTGATACAGGTGGCTTATTAACCGTGGCAGATTTCGCCGCCCATCAAGCGGATTGGGTTAACCCCATTTCCACAACCTATCGAGACTTACGGGTTTGGGAAATTCCCCCCAACACCCAAGGATTAGCCGCATTAATCGCCTTGAATATATTAGAAGGATTCGACTTAAGTCAATATCCCCGTGACTCGGTGGAAAGCTATCACCTGCAAATTGAAGCGATGAAACTGGCATTTGCCGATGCCAAGCGTTATATTGCAGACCCTCGATTTATGGACATGGCAGTTGAGCGACTCCTGGATAAAGACTATGCCCAAACCCGTCGCCAGTTAATCACACAAACCGCAATTCCCTTAGCCCAACCCGGTTTAGCCAAAGGCGGAACCGTCTATTTAGCCGCCGCAGATGGCGAGTTGATGGTGTCGTTGATTCAATCGAATTATCAAGGGTTTGGCAGTGGGATTCTGATTCCGGGTACGGGGATTGCCCTGCATAATCGGGGGTGTGGTTTCACCTTAGAAACAGGTCATCCTAATCAAGTCGCGCCCGGGAAACGTCCCTATCATACAATTATTCCCAGCTTTCTCACCCAAGACGGTCAACCCTTAGGACCCTTTGGCGTAATGGGGGAATATATGCAACCCCAGGGACATCTACAAATGGTAGTGAATCTGGCAGATTATGGCATGAATCCCCAAGCGGCACTGGATGCCCCTCGATGGCAGTTTATCGCCGCAAATCAGGTACTTTTGGAGCCAACTGTACCTGCTGAGGTTGCCTTGGCACTCGCCCAACGGGGACATGACATTGAAAGGAGTGCCGATGGGAAACGGTTTGGCAAGGGTCAGATGATTTTACGGCAGGGAGGCGTTTTTGTTGCGGCGTCTGAACCCCGTGGAGATGGATTGGCGTTGGCGCAGTAGTTGCGGTAGGGAGGTTATTGGAGCAGGGCTGTAGGGGCGGGTTTAGACACTCAATGTTGAATCCCACCGATAACATCTGTAGCAAAACCCGCCTTTACTAACCCCAAATTACTACAATACAACACGCTTATAGTCAACCCCTGGCAATATTTTTTTACACGTCTTTAAGTAAATACATGGCTGGGCGAGAAAATAATTCCTTAGTAGAGGAGTAGAAAAATGCAGAAATTGCACGAATTATTAAGGGTTTGGCGAATTGTTACCCTATTTTAGTCAATAATATTGCCCAATATATAATATTATACCCCAAATCGACAAATCGCTGGAACCCCCATAATCTCGTCAATTTATTGGGGAAATGCCTCAAAAACAGGAGTTTATGAAGTTTTGTTACAAAGGCGGTATCATTTAAATGTTTAAACTATTGGACTGTAGGGTATCGCGTAAGTTTATTAGTTTCTGGTGTATGTAGTACCTGATGGTTATCCGGAAACGAACATTCTGCACTCTGAAAGCATGGTTTGGTATAACCACAGTTAGTGGCGCTTAGTAAGTAATAATTGATCAATTGAATACTGAAAATCGGCGACGATTTGAGAATGGCGTATAAGGGTTAAAATCTAGAAGGAGATGCTGGTAATCTATGTCTCATTGATTCAGCCCTGTGTAAGATTGTCATTAATTTGTCATAACCTTGTCATACCATCTTTCTAGAGTAGGGAGTGAAGCGAGTTCCCTCCAGATTATGCACGGTTCCAATAACTCAATGATTCTCCTAAATGAGCAAGTTATAGAAATTGACGAAATTACCCGCAAGCGTTGGGAACGGGATATTTATAGCCGTTTTCAGGAAGCTAGAGAACGCTTTCCGGAATTTTTTCCCTGCTTTGAAATCAGAAACTATCCGGTCAACGGATTATATTATTCTATTCACTTTAAGCCGTTGACCCAATACGCTAAACGATTAACCCACCATACTGCCGATTTTCCACATACCGAGCAATTTAAACCCATTGAAATGCTGTGGAATGAATACGGCAAAAGTGAATTAGACATTTTATTTGAACGCTTCCCCACTCAGCGAGCCTTAAAACCTGCCAAACTAGGGTGGGCAAATCCTTTGGGGGAATTTTTCTAGCTTTAATGATTTCAATAACTTCTGTTAAAAGTTCCCTCTATTAATTAATCTGGACTGACAAATTCAGGTTCAACATCCTGCATTTTGGGCAAGAATTTTTCATCTCGGTAGACCCAGGCGATTCCCAGTGGATCTCTCGATTGACTCCATTGTTCAAAGTCTGGAGCCGAACGCATTCTCTTGAGTAATCGATCGCCACATTTGAAGCGCTTGCAGAGTTCTCTGGCGCTGTGGGGTCGGGTTGGGGGAGGAGAAACGGTTGCGATCGCGCCTTGCTCTTGCTTAGAGTTTCCCGTCCCTATATCAGATGCTATCTCGTCCAGGGAATACCCCACCAAGGGCATATCCCGGCTATATAATCCCTTTTGTTTGTGATATTGAATAATCGACTCTCCCGCAAACCAATCTAGGGCTGTACGCACCCAGAAACATCCCGGAACAGAGGACATTTCTAGGCACACAGGTGTTCGTTCACCCGTACTCTGAGCAACCAAGTGATGAGTGGGTTTAAACATTCCCTTTTCCGGTTTTCGGGTTGCTGATGCTTTCTTCTTCCTCGGCGCACAGTTGAGGCAGTACTTTGGTGGTGTACCCGGATAGCACTCGCGAGTTGTCGCCTGATGGCACTTCGCACATATAAATGTGACGGGGCGGGTATAGATGGTTCTCGCGTGGGCGCGAACAATAAACGTTTTGGAGGGCATTGGTGTAGAATAATCAGTATTGTATTGTAATATTTAAATGTTACATTCCTGTAGGAGTAGGGCTGTAGGGGCGAAGCATTCGCGCCTAGATTGTTCGATTCTACAGCTCAATTTTCACCGCGAATGCTTCGCCCAAACCTATGCATCAATCGAGAACAGAAGGGATATCACATCATTCGCCCAAACCTATGCATCAATCGAGAACAGCATAAATACCCATCAATGAAGTCAGGGTCAGTTGCGCTGGGTTATCTTTGTCGCTACAACTCACCCTTACCCCAAATTTTTAGTTAATAACTCCCTTAATCGGGTAAAGTATACTCTCCGACAATTCGCTTGGCAAACTCTGGCACATGGGCTTCTAATTTCTCTGGGTGATGGCGCTTCACATAGAGATAATTGCGGGTAAAGTGGGAGTCTATCGAGAAACGAGCATACTCCAATCCTTTCGGACCAATCTTTTCAATCACCACCCCCATTAATTTGGCGGCCCACATCGGTAAGGTGACACCTTTATCATAAGCCGGAATACTCTGTTGCACCGCTTGGTGTCTATCGCCCTTAGACGTAACCGATTGAGTTTCTAGCTGATTTTGCACCAAATCCAGCATTTCCTGTCCCCGCTCATTTCGCACCACTATCCATTGCCAACCAAAGGGTGCGCCCATGTAACCGACAACCAAATCCGCCAGAGAGTTGACATAATCAAAACAACTCATGCAAGACGGGGCAAATACATCCTTGAGTTCTTTGGTATTCAGTCCGAAGAAGGGGACTTTCTCAATTGAACCATCTTCGTGTTTGAAGTGAACTTGAAAGTCCTGCATAAACTCATAATGCACGACTGTATCAGGGGACTTGCTGGTGGTGTCTAAGAATTTCTGCAAGCCGGCGCGGGTGACATTATCTACACAGGGTGTACCCAGAACATAGAGTTTTTCTAAGCCCAGTTCTTTTTCCACCGCCCGTAATGCCTGAATTTGACAGCCGACGCCAATCACTAATAGGCGTTTCATCCCCGACTGTTCGATTTGTTCTAATACCGAAAGGTTAGGAGACAGGGTTGGCTTATTCACCCGCGCGGCGAGAATATCTTCTGGAGTCCGGGCGATAATCGGCATGGGTTGAAAACGGTCTTCTTTTGTGTTCTGCACACAGACGACGCCTTCGACTTTGCCACTTGTTAGCATTTCAATGGCAATGGTGCTGACAATTCCGGTCCACTGCGCCCCTTCAATGGGTTGAATTTTCCGCGCCGCCATCATGTTTTGGTTGACGCCGAAATACCAATCATCGGGATTATCTAGATTCCGGCTACGTCCGTGAGTTTGGGTTTCTAATTCGGGAATCTGTTGGTTAAGAAATGCACAAGCTTCCTTGACATAGTGAATATAGTATGTATCACACAGACCACATTCGCTACAGAGTTCCTTGGCAGGGCGTATAGTCCCTGGTTTCAGGGCTTTAGCTTTTTTGTGTTTGGCGGAGTTGGGAGTAGTCGCAGTCATTGAAAAAGGATTTTATCTTACGGGACGGTTCTTCTCTCAAGATATCCTAGTTCGTAATCAGGGCTTTAGTGAACCGCCTCTAAGTTCCTCGTTGAGGTGCGTTGAACGTTCCAACATCTGGAAACAGAACTCCCAGATACGTTCAGCTTAACTTGTTTGATGACTTCAGGGCTACTGAAAACCCAGACCTGTGCGATCGCAGGTCTGGGTAGTTGATTAACGCATCCTGTCCGCGATCGCGAAAATATTAGCCAATGGACATCGCCGCATAAGGGGTAATGTAGCGCAACCCTGTGGCTTCAATCGCACCGTGATTATCTAACGGACGACCTGTGGCGTCCATCACCCGACCGAGCAGCGCCTCTCCCACTGGCGCATCCAGAATCCTTTGCCATGGAGTCTCCTTCGCTATGGAGTAGGGTTTTTGACTCAACTGAAAGTCTAGGGGGTATTCATTACCTCGACAGTATCGGCAACGATAACAGGCTTTCCGACATACTCAGCTTCTATCGTCTGCCGAACATCTCCCTCCCAAGTTAGGTCATAATCCCGCTCAAAGTCAGCTAGCACAAGTTCGCGCACTTCTCCGGTAACTTGCACATTCTGCTCTGCGAGAATCGGCTCTGTTGTTGCTGCGGTATTGATCACCAAGACTTGATCAGCAAATATCTCACCGGTTTCTTCTAAGACAAAGGTGTTGATCCCATAATCTTGTTCAACTTCACCCATCACTGTTACCGTCTGACCGATCAGTTCTTCGGTATCTTCAACAACGTCTTCAACGTCTGTATCGTCCGTTTCTGTCAATGTTGTGTCAGGTTCGGTTTGAGGAACCGTTGCTTCCGGTTCGGGGTTGCAAGCACCTAGGAGTAAGGACAATGTGAGTAAAGCAAACGCACCTTTTTTCAAGCTACTTAATCCGTTGTGTTCTTTTTTCGGCAAACGATTCTGCATTCAACAATGTCTCCTTGTGTGGTTTTGGGCAAATTGCCAATTTATCAACTATAGTCCTATGACTAGAAAATAGTTCGGCTAATCAAGTTATAGTCCTCGGCAATCAGCTTAAAAGATGAGGCGTCAAAATCGATCTGCCTCAAGGAGGATTTATCTGTTGTACTCTTTGAGTCCTAACAGATGATTTTTGTTCCGCTTTAAGAGAGATATTTTCCGAACATTTAAGGCAGTAATGAAAGCCAGCGAATCAACAACGGTGCTATTGCCAGGAGGCTGACTTGCACTAACGCGATCGCAATCCACACAATAAGCTGAGATGAAATAGGCATCAGTCTACTCCTACTTGTGCTTGAGGCAATTTGTTCAACAATGAACGGAGAATAATCGGTGCTAGAATGCTAGTCACCCCTGACACAACAACCATAGCAGCGAAAACCTGATTGGATACCGCCCACTCTCCCAAAGAGAGTCCCCGTTCCATGACAATCATGGTAGTTTCAAGTCTTCGGTTCTGTTCATCTTGATCAATCCCTGACAACTAACCGCAGCAGCTACTCTCATCTGAAAATGTAAGCTAACGTCCATGGGTAAGTATGAGCGGGGTAGTTGACCTCTCAAAAGGACGAATCGCCTATGTGTTTTTAGTAGCTTTATTATTAATAAGTTAGTCTTTGGGCTGAGAACATCCTCCTTTTGAAAGAGAGATGTTGTTAGCAAAGTATATCAATTAGAATAAGAGAGGGGTCTAGAAGCAACTCCCTTACCTCAATTAACAAACTGTAGGGGCGACCCGCTTGTATCAATTAACAACACCAGCCCATTCAATTTCATCGGGTCGCCCTCTCCTCAAACCCTTGCGTCAGAACGTGTTTTCTTGAGAGTGAAATTAAAATTTTGCCGCACGAGTGATAAACCCCACGTTACCGGAAGGTGGGCAAGAGCAATGAATAATAACACAACTCGTCTCAAACTTGATAACTCTTGCTCACCCGACATCAAAATTGGCTTACCATTGAACGATGCGCTAATCTAGCCCATCATTCCAATAATTGGTAGTTCCTCTTGCTCTGGTGATGTATTGCTGATCTTCAAGTTTTTGGATTTGTGACTCTCAGTTTCTTCAGGAACAAATTCTAGGCTGATTCTCACCGTGCCTTTTTGCCACCCTTTAGCCGTAAATCTCAAAACTTCAGCCGGAATACCCTTTTCGCTAAACCAGGCATTCTTGTCTTGAGTCCATCCCTCTACATCTTCAAGCTGCATCCGTATCGCTTCTACGAATTCCTCAACTCGGAACGTGCGATTCCCAAGTAAAAGTTGTGCTGATTCATCAACGGACAAGACTTCACCGCCCAAAAGTGGCTCAAACTGATTCTGATTATCTACGCTCATTTTTTGTCATTTATCATTGGTCATTGGTCATTTTTCATCCCTGTGTCCTTTGCCTTGGAGCCTTCACTTTACCAAGGATTGCCAACAATACTAAATGCTGACCAGTAGTAGGGATGAGACAGGTCTGGATTACCTGGTTTGGCATCAGAAGGTGGCAAAGTAATGGCTTTATCAGACAAGATTAATTGATTTTCTTCATACCTAACCCTCCCTTCAATCATTGCCACTTGCGCCCGTCGCCATGCTTCGGCTTTAATCGGTGCGTCATCCAGATGATTGTAAAATTCTGCCATCATTGGCAACGTTCCCCAATCTTCGATGTACCACAAACTGGCTAATACTGATTTAACTCCAGCTTTAGCCGCAAATCCAGCAAATCCCAGTTCTGCACTCGGATCACCTAATGCGGTACGACAAGCACTTAATACCACTAATTCTACAGGCGGATCATTCCAGCCTAAACTACGTACTTGGTCTAATCCTACCTTAGTATCCCATAACTGAATATAGGAATTACTGGGTGCGCCCGGTACAAATTCAGCATGGGTGGCGAGGTGAATAATACCAAAGGGTTTGTCTTCTCGTTGTCTCTTGAGATTGTTAACAGTAAACTTGTCATTGAAAAAGGCTTGACCTCGCCACAGTGTATTGGTCAGAATCGATACCTCAGCAGCGGCAGCCGGTAATTGTTCCAAAAGGGGATTATTGGGAAATTCTGAGGCTCCCATTGCCAAAACGGGCATTGTTTTAATACTAGCATAACGGGTATCCGTGAGGCTAACACTAGGCATCAAACTGACGCTATATCGCTGCACAATAAAGCCATCTCCATCATGGATAGCGGCTAGGGGCAATGAGCGCAACCCTTCGTCGAGAATGAACACGAGATTTTCAATTCCTTTCTCTTGTAATTCTGGTTCTAAGGGTGCTACTAACCATTGATACAGTTGTTTGGCATCATTTAAATACCCAAACCCACCATCAATAATTTCCTGACGAAAGTTCTGTCCTGTAAGCAGTACATCAGATTGTTTAGCCCCTGACACTCGCTTAGTGATCACATCCTGCTCCGCTGTTACCAGCATCAGTTCGAGTTCCATTTCTGAGTTAGTGCTGCTAGGTACAAAAAAACCGTAAATTACAGCCGGCTTGACCCCAGTCGCAACTTCAATGCTACGCAGGCGACTCCGAATTTCATCTAAGGTGAGGATTTTTTCCGCCTCCATCCCCAATTGTTTCTCAAATGTTTGAGTAAAGTAGCGTTCTATTTTGTAAACATCCGCGTTGAGAATTGGCTCTTGATCTAAGGCATTAGGAGTAGGAGGTCGCTCTAAAGGTCTTTTAAACTCTATTAGCGGACTATTCGGATTATTTGGATTATTCGGATTATTCGGATTATTTGGAACATTCGGGTCAGTTGTAATAATCCGAATATTGCCCAGAGTATAGCTTCCTGGAAATGACTGAACCGGTGCGATAGTAAATTCACCACTGGTAATGGCTTCAGCCGTACCATTATCACTGCCATTACCCACTACAAAAGGCTCATTTCTTGCGCCACCATCGTGACGAATGGTAATATCGCCGCCACCTTTACCGCCAGCAGTAGAAATGCTAGCTTCTCTGCCATTTTGATCAGTAAAACTGCCTGTTGCTTGAAAGAAGCGTTGGGTCGTGATTTCAACATCACCGCCTTGACCATTGCTTCCGCCTTGAGCATTAATGGAACTGACGGTAATATCTTGGATGGGATCAAGTAGAACTTTACCGCCATCGCCTTCAGTGCCGCTAGAATTGATGGCTTCAGTCGTAATCCTGATGTTCGCATTGACTGTAATATCGCCACCAGTGGCTGCAGAAGAATTTAAGTCACCCGTATTAATCCCTCCTGCTTGACTGGTAAGATTAATTATGCCGCCAGAGGTGGTGATATTTTCTGTGGTTAAGTTACTATTAGCAGTCACATTCACATTGCCACCACCGGAATTTAAGTTACCACTCGTGACTGTTTCTGTTTGACTGGTGAGATTAATTATGCCGCCAGAGGTGGTAATATTTTCTGTGTTCAGATCAGTATTGGCACTCAGTTCTACCTTGCCGTCAGTTGCTGTAATATTGCCGACAGTCAGGGTATTCGTGGTATTGAGAAGTAAGTCTCCATCCAGGATTTGAAGATCTCGAAGATTTGCCAGATTAATTGTGCCAGTTTCCGGTTGATGAGTCAAGCTAGTGGCTCTTGTCGCGTCTTTTGCCGTCACATTAAAAGCACTACTAATTGTCAGGTTTCCCAGAGGTATACGGCTACCTACTTTCTCCTCAAAGATCACATTACCTGTTCCCGCCGTAAGATTTAGATTTTGAGTCCCATCCAAAAGATTATTAAACAGAATATCTCCAGCTCCAGCACCTGTGGAAAAGAACGTTTCACCGATCAGCGTGAAAGCCGTATCAACCTCAATAGTTCCACCCTGACTATTGAAACGAATTTCACCCCCATTAGTAGAGACATTACCACCACTCTGAATTTTGATATTGCCCCCTTGAGTGGTGAAATTTATTGCACCGTTAGTCGTAGCCACATTGCCGCTGGTGAAAATATTACCGCCAGTGGTTGTAATATCAACATTTCCGCCAACGTTAATCGTGTTTTCAATATTGACATCTCCACCTGTGGGATTATTGTGTTCTACAACCAGATTTCCTGTCTGATTAATAATCTCGCCGAGAACATTAATATCCCCCCTTTCAGCCCCTGTATCGAGTTGGAGATATATATCACCACTTCCCGAATCCAGCGTAACGCCAGAGGCTATTTCTATAAAAGCGTCACCGGGATCACGATCTTCCTTGAAAGCCTCGCTATCATTAGCAATTAAGGTTAAATTCCCATCATCTGTTGTTATATTATTATTGACAAAAATACTTCGACCTGCTCTTAATTTCAGTGATCCTCCAGTTCCTGCCCCATTCTCAGTGATAATTGGTGCCTCTACAGTGATGTCATTGTTTGCCTGAAACTCAATCTCTGTTCCCGTATTAGTAATATTAGTAATAGTGGCGACATCGATAGTCACAGATTGGTCAGGATTATCGCCAAACTCGAAGCTTGAGGCAAACAAATAGATATCACCTTCATCGTTCATGCCTCCTGGCGCTCCCACTACCACGTTTCTCCCTACCCCAGTAACCGTATTACCAAAATTGCTGGGTGAATCCGGGGGCTTGGGAAATGTTTGCCACAAACGTCCAGTATCAGAATCGGGTAAGGGTTCATACAAATAGGTAGCATTTTCTCCAGGGGCGCTGACGACAACATTAAACCCTAGCGCAGACTCCGCCGATTCTACCGCCGCTACTGAAGCACCAAATCGACCGCTATTTGAAGAATTAGGTCGAATCGAAAACGTATTTTGCAACTCGCCATCACCACTAAACCAATAGGCAGCACCTCTAGTTCCTTGTCCAAGATTATCACTAGGAGCTCCCACCAGTATTTGTGTCCCCATCGCTGCTACTGAATAACCAAACCGCCCGCTATCTGTAGGATTGGGACTGATCAAACGTTGTGCTTGATTAGGGTCACTATTACTAAATAGATAAGCCGCACCTGCAGTTCTGTTGTTACCATCCTTGTCCACTGCCATTTCTCTAGGCGCTCCCACCAGAACATCGGATTCCACGCCAGCTACCGAATAACCAAATTGACCATCAACTTCAGGCTGGGAACTGAAAAAGTCTTCTAGTAAACTACCGTTACTGCTATCAAATAAATAAGCAGCACCTGCATCTTGTCCGTCGGTATCATCTCCTGGAGAGCCAACCAGAACATTTGACCCCACAGCGGCGACGGAATAGCCAAAACCTAATTCAGTTTTACCACTAGCCATCGAGGAATTTGGGTTGTCGAATAAATTTTGGAAGATCCCATCGCTATCAAATAAATAAACCCTTCCTTTTTTGTCGTTCTCTCCTGGTGCACCAATAATAACTTTGTCTGATCCCATCCCAGCAATAGCAAAACCGAATCGACCATTGTCGGTTTTATCCTGACTCGATAACGTGTCCAGTTCTTCTCCATTACTACCATCAAACAAATAGGCAATACCTACGTCATTCACCCCTCCTTCGTCGTATCCAGGATCACCCACAAGTACGTCTGAACCTAGCGCCGCAACTGAATAACCAAACTGGTTTCCTGTTGATGAAGTCGTAGGATTAAAGCGTATCGCTAATGGTGAATTTGAATCTCCAATTATGATATTTTTAGGATCAAGTAATAACGTACCCGGTTGACCGTTATCTGCTCCAGCATCAGCGTGCCCCGTAAAAACCAGCAACTCTTTGCCAGAAACCTCAATAAATCCCCCATCTCCCACTTGAGTTCCACCACGGGCGCTTATCGTCCCGTAAAAGCCTGTAACTCCATCTGCCCAAACAAACACCTCACCGCCTGTCCCCTGTACCCCAGCATCAGCCGTAATCAGCGAGTTTTCACTGACGAGGGTTTGAGAGGCATTAAACGTACCTTGACCCTGATAGTCGCCGCCCAGTCGTACTGTTCCCCCGCCATAAGTCCCAGAAGCGTTAATTGTGGCATCAAATACACCAATTTTGTTGCCCAAAACATTCACAGACTGGGAATCGACAGTAGGAGACGCATGAGAAACATCCAGAGTACCAGACGCGATCGCAACGCCTACTTCTGTAGGTACACTCATACCAGAATCCTGAAGCTGTACTTGACCTGTATCCGTAACAGTTAATCCCGTCTCCACACTTTCCTCTGTACCCGTCAGCAGCGTTGGTAAATCCAAGGGTTCAATAGCTTCCATCTCCCCATTGACACCTGTTGGCGGTACAAATTCTAAACTTAATAATTGTCCCGGTTGACTAATCCGCACCCGATGGGATTCCGGTACAGCCGCCATTGTAATTGTGCCGCCCGGTGCAGTCAGTTGCCCGGTGTTAATCGTATGTCCCGCCAGTAAGGTTAAATTGTGTCCTTCAGATACAGCTAAATTGCCACCATTAATGAGAGTTGCTCCTTGAGCCAAATCAAAGGCAAACTGATTGGGATCACCAATTAAGCTTTGATAGTTATTTTCACTAAAGACATTAAACCAATTCTCCCCCTCAAAGCCAATTCCTGTCGCGGTTGTGGCTGTAAATGACGCGGGAACATTTAAGCTAGCCTTGGCGCCAAATATAATTCCCGCCGGATTCATTAAAAATAAATTTGAGTTGCCCCCCGTAACTTTAATTAAACCATTAATAATTGAGGCATTCCCACCAACCACCCGCCCTAAGATATTACTAATTTGAGGATTAGAAATAAAATTGGCAATTTCACCCGATGAAAGACCAAATTGTTGAAAACTCTGAAATAGATTTGCCCCATCTCCAGAAACTGTGCCACCGTCGATGTTAAATTGGTTACCATTTTGGTGAACCGTTGTACCTGTCCCATCCACCGCCTCGGTAATGGACTGAGCCATGATTAAAGTTGGGGGGTTGCTCGGTGCGGCTTTCTTGGTTACAATAGTATCTTTCAAATAAGGATTGGGCGCAGACTGTTGAGTAACTAAAGGGTTTCTCAATAGAGAGCTAGGGTTAGGGTGCGAAACAATCGGTACGCCCGTTTTATTCCCATCGGCATGGATTAATGTTGCCTGAGTTGGCGGTATACCAGTTGCCGTCGCACCAAAAATGGGTAAGGTAGCCAACAGTAGGGTTGCTCCTTTCATTGCAGAATTAATCATAGGGGCTACAAAACTCCGTCGAATAAGTAGAACTGATGTATAGGACTTTACCGACAGGATGCCACTCAACCCTACATATAGTAAGTCCTAACCGGAAGCCACACCGAATCCCAATAAGCTTACTCAGCTATCAAATAAAAGGTTGAATTTTCAACAGACACCAAAACTATTGCTGTTGAATTATCCTCAAGAGTATCTGAATAATCAACCTGGGCTATATCACTCCAATTTTCAGGGTTACGCTATCTGTTATTGGTTTTAGCTAAGGTGAACCTAGGCAAATGCTCAATACAAATGCCCCTCAAAGAAATTCAGAACCGGGAATCTCTTTGCCAGGATGACTCAATTAGGGTCAGCCACTAACCTATATTCTCCAATGACAACAAAATACTAAACCATTGGACAAAAAAGCCACAGTATTTAGTGATACACTACCTACTAATTTAGGAACTATGTAATCTACTTCTTTATAGCACACTGTTTTCAAGGTCAAGTGGCGATGGAATTAAACTTAACCGAGAAGGCGATAAGCTGTTCCCTGTCTAGCACAGGAGAACAGCCAAAGTGGGAAAGCGCATGATCGAACGAGATAGTGTAGCGGGGTCTTACAGGATCGAATCAAGTCGCTGATATATGTACAATCGGATGATGCACATCCACTAGATATAGGGGTTTTGGGGAATGATGTAATACCAGCAACCTGAATTTGAGGACATGGTGATTGATAATGCTCAGTTGAGAACCCCTAGACAAATTTTGGGATTACTTAGCAGAAGCACTACAGCATTCCGTAATGGGTTGGGATGCGATCGCCTCGAGTTCAATGTCCTCTAACAGATTCGTCCAATCCGCCGCCAGGGCGCGATTGGCTGTTTGAGTACGGCGAAGATTGCCGATCAGGGTGATAGAATCAAACCAAATCCCATTCCGGGCAAAGATAACCGCGCGATCGCGTGGTGTCACAACACTATTCAATCCTTGTTTGAGTTCAGCGGTTAAGGGAACACGTTGGATGGAACCTCTAACTCGGACTCGTTTGGGATCAGTGGAAACACTCGCCCGTTGGGGATCTTCACAGTAAACGGTGAAAATCCAGTTGTAGTATTGGTTTTCCTTTAGCGCGGGTGTGGTTGGCGGTAAAGAGATGCTAATCACGCCGGGTAGGGTGTTTGTCACCCGATAGGTAGTTTCGTAAAGTTTTTCACCCTGATCACTCCAGAGGGCAAATTTCATCGAGTGGAATTTATTCGCGCCATCGGGAATATAAAACCAGAAGGTGGGATGTTCCTCTACCGTTAATCCCAAATTGGTATCGGGAATCAGGGCGAACAGTGGTTCTCCGGTTTTACCCGCCCCACATAGACTACGACTCGCGCCCCCTGTGCGATCGCCAGGGCGCCCCCTACCCGATAGATCGAGATTAAATTCAAGCATGTCTTGCAGCGAGGGAGTATTACTCGCTGAGTTGATTGGTTGAGATTGAGTCGGGATCGGACTCACCAGACAACCAACCACGACTGATGCGATCGCCACAACACGTTTGATGGGTGGAGGCGATATAGGTATCCTAGTCATGACATAGTAAAGTCTATAGATTTAGACATTTACTAGTACAAGCGGCAATTTCCTAATCCGGATTTACAACACAAATTCAGAAAAACAGATAATTATGCTGGTTTGTGGGTTATTTTTGCCCTGTTACTCTAGAGCTTACAGGCTTTTGTAGCTGTAGCGACTCATCGCGCCTGCAAGCTTAACTAGCCTTAACCCAACTCGGCTTAAGGCTGAATCGATTATCGATTAGAGATACTTTTCTAGAGTATTTGCCAGTGTTGTTTTTGGCACTGCACCCACAACCATATCGACTCGCTGCCCTCCTTTAAAAATCATTAAGGTAGGAATGCTGCGAATTCCGTACTGACTGGCTACATTGGGATTTTCGTCAGTGTTGAGCTTCACAACCTTGACCTGACCTTCGTACTGTTGTGCAATTTCATCCACCACAGGTGCGACCATCCGACAAGGACCACACCAAGGTGCCCAAAAATCCACTAAAACGGGAACGTCACTGTCTAGGACGTCTTGCTTAAAACTGGCGTCTGTAACTGCTACGGCTGTTGACATGCCTGGAAATCCTTGCGTGTACTGTTTCTACGTTGTCTTGGATATTTTACCACAGAGAAAACTGAGCGTTCTCCTGCCAGAAAAGTATTTATTTAGACATAAATTGTCACATTTAATCAGTTGGGATGTCAATGTATCGTGGCATGGGAGCTTGATACTCAAAAGGAACCGCCCGAACGTAGTCCGGGCGGAGTGTGGTGTGAGGAGTGAACGGAAACTTTTAGCTTCCGCTTTCTCTATGTTAACTTACATCAGTGGAGTTTGGGGGAGGCGTCAACCCACAAGTTTTATTTACCCATTCCCAACTGCTGCGCTTTCTGGTAAACTTTCCCTTCTGTGAGCAGGGATGGCGCAATAACAACCTCCACTTGCTGCATTTCTTTCAAGTTCTTAGCGCCCAAGGTTCCCATACTGGTTTTCAGGGCACCTAAAAGATTGTGAGTGCCGTCATCGAGTTGTGCAGGTCCAATGAGAATTTCCTGTAATGTTCCCGTACTCCCGACTTGGATGCGCGTTCCTCGGGGCAGAACTGGGCTAGGGGTTGCCATTCCCCAGTGAAACCCGCGTCCTGGGGCTTCTTTGGCACGAGCCAGAGGAGAGCCAATCATCACCGCATCTGCACCACAAGCAATACATTTACAGATATCTCCTCCCGTAATTAACCCACCATCAGCAATGACTGGCACATAGTTACCCGTCTGTTGATGATAGTCATCACGAGCAGCGGCACAATCAGCCACCGCCGTCGCCTGAGGGACTCCCACACCCAAAACCCCCCGCGAGGTACAAGCCGCACCAGGACCTATTCCCACTAAAACAGCCGCCGCACCAGCTTTCATTAAATTCAGAGCAACTTGGTATGTGACACAATTACCCAAAATCACGGGCATCGGCATATCCTGGCAGAACTGGGCTAAATCTAGGGGGGTGACTGACTCTGGCGACAGGTGAGCCGTGGACACTACGGTTGCTTGTACGAAGAATAAATCAGCACCCGCCGAGGCGACAATTTCACCGTATTTCATCGCGCCTGCTGGCGTAGCACTCACAGCCGCAATCCCACCTTGGTCTTTGATTTCCCGAATTCGCTGGCTGATTAATTCCGGTTTAATGGGTTCGGCATACAAATCCTGCATCAGATTAACGAATTCTGACTTACCCACGGAGGTGATTTGCTCTAATATCGGTTCAGGGTCAGCATAACGGGTTTGGATGCCTTCGAGGTTAAGCACCCCTAACGCTCCTATCTCAGATAGCATAACTGCCATTCGCACATCGATTACTCCGTCCATCGCACTGGCAATGATCGGAATTTCTCGTTCAATGCTCCCCAAACGCCAACGGGTGTCTGCCAAATTAGGGTCTAGCGTCCGTTGTCCGGGGACTAGTGCGATTTCATCGATGCCGTAGGCTCTGCGAGCTGTCTTACCTCGCCCAATTTGAATATCCACGCTTCTCTATTCGTTCCCAAGACTATTTAAGCTAGGGTATCAAATTTTTTGACATTCCCCGCGCCTAGAATGTGGAGGACTCTTGCTGGACTTCTCCTAGCTACGCTAACACGGGGAGTTAGAGTTTATCGACGTAATGAGACGATTCAAGTTTTTTCCACTTCTCCCATCATCGGATACCCAGACAGGAAAAATTCTGATATAATCTCGGCATTTATCCTTAGTTAAGGCTAGCTCCCAATGAATAGCAAATCTACATCATTCTGGAATATTCCTCCAGGGGGAGTGCGTTTTTTGGTCATTATTTTATTAAGTATTGGCGTATTTTTCCGATTTTACAATCTGGATAAAAAAGTATATTGGCATGATGAATCTTTTACTTCAATGCGAATTTCTGGCTATTCCAAACCAGAAGTAAAAGAACGCTTATTTGATGGTCGTATCATCACTGTTGAAGATATCCAAAAGTATCAGCGACCAAATCCAGAAAAAAATTTAACGGATACGATTAAAGTTTTGACGCAATATTCGGAGCATACGCCGCTCTATTACCTGATGGCGCGATTCTGGGCACAGGTTTTTGGCAGTTCCGTAGCCGTAATGAGAAGTTTGCCAGCCCTAATTAGTTTGCTAGCATTTCCTTGCATGTATTGGCTGTGCCGAGAATTGTTTGGGTCATCGTTGACAGGTTGGATGGCTATGTCATTGATAGCGATCTCCCCCTTTTTCGTCCTCTACGCCCAGGAAGCAAGAGAGTATAGTCTGTGGGCAGTGGCAGTTTTGCTCTCAGGTGCAGCATTGCTGCGAGCCTTACGAATCAACACAAAGCTTGGTTGGGGAATTTATGCGGCAACTTTGACAATAGGACTCTATTCTCATTTGCTTTTTGGATTAAGTGCAATTGGTCATGGTATCTATGTTCTTATCACTAAAAACTATCGGACGAGTAAGACAATTATCGCTTATTTGCTGGCATCGCTAGCAGCAGTTCTAACGTTTCTACCCTGGGCTGTAGTCATTTTTATTGATTTGACGCGGTTTCAAAGGTGGACATCATCAACAACATCAAGAAATAGTCTGGGTGAACTTGTAACGTTAATCAAATGGTGGTTGCGTAATCTTAATAATGTTTTTTTTGATTTACATCAAAGTATTGAACCCTTTGACCCAATTCATTATGACGACCCTTTTCTCATCCCTCTTGTTTTAATTCTGGTAGGGTACTCAATTTACTTTTTATGTCGTCACACGTCCAGCAAGGTTTGGCTGTTTATCTTGACATGGATGGGAATGACCGCTTTACCTTTAGTGCTACTCGACTTAGTTCTAGGGGGATTACGTTCTACAGCAATGCGATACCTCATTCCAATTTACTTAGCCATTCAGATAGCTGTTGCGTACCTACTCGCCACCAAAATTACGGCAATATCGATTAGAAATCAGCGACAACGATTTTGGAAGCTAGTCACGATAGGTCTGGTTTCAGGTGGACTCTTGTCCTGTGCAATCAGTTCTTCAGCAGAGGTGTGGTGGACCAAGTTTGTGGATTATTACAATCCTCCAGTAGCTCACATCATTAATCAAGCGAATTATCCCCTAGTAGTCAGTGATACTACTATTCCAGGCAGTATCCTGTCTCTGAGTCATCTGCTTAGTCCAGACGTGCGGTTTCAATTAGTGACACAAGCAAGTATGCTGGAGATTTCTGAGGATTTTAATCAGGTTTTCTTATTTGATGCTTCCACAGCTTTGCGAGAAAAAATTGAGAGGGAACTGGGGGGTCAGTTTGAAGTCGCGTTTCAAGGTTACAAATTTGAACTCTGGAAGCTAGAAAATAATCAGGGAATAGGGAATAAGCATCGTCTGATGTCTCCTCTGATCCCCTAGAAGGGCGGGTTTAGTCAAGTTATCGGTTTGTGGCAAAACGTTATCAGTAAAACCCGCCCCTACAGTCCTGCTTCTGGAGTTCCTGCCTTAATTGTGACGGGTTCTAGGGTCTTCGCGATCGCTCTTTGCCCCAGAGACGTGATCCGGTGGCGTGGAAGCCTGATCACTCTTAACCTGAGACGGTTCAACAACTTTCGTGGATAGGGAAGAGGGTTGTCGTTGTTCGGGAAATTTGGACGGGGGAGGGGGTGGCGGGGTTTGCCGCTTGACTAAGACTGGAATCTCCGATTCGGCTGAGAACTCTGGCGGAGTCGGGTTGCCATTCCCTCCATTTTGGCTCGGATTATTCCGCATCAACTTACTCACATGACCAATTAACGTTCCCAGCTTCCCTTCATCCAGAAGTGTGTTGATTAACGATAAGCCACTGGTCGAGAGTAATAGTTTGTTAATATCACCCATCCCATTCCCATTACCATTACTGCCATTCATACCTGGGAACGCGAAAATTCGGGTATCTCCTAAAACTCCTGGCTGTGGCGCTAAAGCTTTGGCAATTTCTGGCAGTTTGTCTACCAAATCGGGCCAAATTGTGGTTAACACTTGGGCGCTTAACTTCGAGTCACTCAAGGTATTCTCGGCTTCAATGACTGCCCGTTTTCCTTCGGCTTCGGCAAGGGCTTTATCCCGATTCGCTTGGGCTAATGTGCGAATGGATTCAGCTTCTAATTCTGCCGCTTGACGCGCAATTTCCGCTTGACGACGACGGCGGAAGACATCAATTTCAACGACGTTCTGATCGGCAATCCGCCGTTTTTCTGCCTCTTGTTCCGCCGAAATCAGCGATAGGCGTTTTTCCCGTTCCGCTTTTTCAATTTCTGTAGCCGTAACCACACCGGATTCCGCTTGGGCGCGTTCGGCTTCAGAAACAAAGCGTTCCCGTTCTTTATTCGCGATCGCAATCGCTGCTTCCTGTTTCGCCACTTGTGATAAGCGTTCAGCCTCAGCCACCCGAACTTGAGCTTCTAGGCGGGAGGAATCAACGGTTTGCTGACGGGTAATTTCGGCAATCTCGGCTTCCTGTTTTTGCAATGTTTGGGCGACTTTTAGCTGTTTATTCCGTTCCTCTAGGGTAATATCAGCTTGAATTTGGTTTTCTTGAACCGAGAGTTTGCGGCGAATTTCTTCTTCTTCAACGGATTTATCTTGTAAAATTTTCGTCCGTTGTACGGTGGCGGCTTCTCGGTCTTTGGCTTCTTGAATTTCCCGTTGTCGCTGGGATTTTAGGGATTCCACCTCCAGTTGTTGCCCCAGAGTGGCGTCTTCTTTTTCTCTGGCGATTCGCAGGGATTGCTTTTGGGCATCAAGTTCCTGCTGTTCAATTCTCACCTGGGTACTCAGTTCAACTTCCCGTTTTTGTTGGATGGATCGTTGAATGGTTTCGGTTCGTAGGCGTACCCCTTGGGCATCGAAGAAGTTATTTGTATCGTAGGTATCGCTTTCTTCTATCTCAGAAATGGCGATATTATTCAGGGTTAAGCCGACTTTTTTTAGGTCAGGCTGAATCAGATTCAATACTTCATCAGCAAACCCTAATTTATCAGAATCAATTTCCGTTAAACTCTGCTTCTTTGCAGCAGCTCGAATCGCATCATCTGCTCGTTTTTCTAGGGCTTCTTTAATATCTTCAGTCGAAACCCGTCCTTGTTTCGAGAGTCGAGCCGCAGCGGTTAACACATCGTCTTTATCTGCATTGATACAAACATAAAAGGTTGCCCGCATATTTGCCCGCAGATAGTCTTGAGTACGAACGGCTAGATTTCCTGTCCGTTCCACATCAATAGAAATTTCGCGTAAGGGGACACGGGTCAGTTCATGAAATCCGGGCAAAACGATACAGCCGCCGTAAAGAATAACGGATTTCTTTTTAACGAACAAACCGCCCGTTCTGACAAATGCTTCATTATTGGGGGTGATTTTATAAATCAGTTTGTAAGACCATAAGCCCACGAGAAGCAATAAAATTAGTGCGCCAATCAAACCGGGAAAAAAGAGCATCCCACTGGGCAGTTGTGCCAGGGTAGATGATACCGGGACAGGCTGGGAGGTTGAGGACGTAGATGGTTGTGACATGGTAGTTGGCGATTAGTAATCTATAGGTTTTATTAAAGCCTGGAACTTATACACATGTAGGGTTTGTGTAAAAAGAATCACATTTGACCAAAACCGTACACAGACGGTTGTGTATTCACCCGTTACGGTGAATCCTTAAGCTGGGATGAATTGGACAACCACTGCTGTTGATCAGAACTGTCTTTGGTAATCACGCGATAGCTTTCCGGTTGTCGCTCAATCACTAAAACGTAATTGCCTCGATTGGGAATTATTTTCGCCCATTGAGGCAAAGTTGCATTAATCGTAACCAGATTACCGTTGGGATCAAGAACATCAACTTGACCGATTTTGCCTTGACTTTCTAGGGGAATTGAACGGGAACTGACAGTACCCTGACAACCAATTAGGCGCTCGCCACTAGCATCTTCACCAAAGTCGGCGAAAATTTTGCCCAAGGGTCGAGAAATTAAGCCACCGCAGAATAAACTTAGCACCAGGGATGCACCGCCGACGACACCGCCCAATAAACCTGTGGGAATCGTACCCGTGACATTTGCGATCGCCACATTCATCATCCAGCCGAAAAGCCCCACCAGACTACAGTCGGTTGCTAAGAGCAAAATTAGGGGAACTTTACCCACACCGAGTAAACCGAACATTGATCCCATAGCAAAATCGCCACCGGTATCCACATCGATGTCCGCATCGGCATCTACATCAAAATCAAAATCATCATCACCGCCACCGGAGACAATAACAACGAGAAATAGGAGAACTCCCATCCCTAGGAAAATCCAGTAGGGCAGGTTGAGCAGGTTGAATAGCATGGATCGAGGTAGCGATCGCCACTGTAGCGTTAGCTCTATTAACTGATATTCTCAGCCTAGCGGGGAATGGACAAAATAGCTTCACTCCTCTAAAATACTTAATGTTTTGCAAAGGCAAAAAGAATTCCACCGCAAAAGAGACACATACTCATGTAGATAGGCTATAATCCCTATTGTAGAGACGTAGCATTGCTACGTCTAATCGGGCGGCATCGCCAAGTGGTAAGGCAGGGGCCTGCAAAGCCTTTACCCCCAGTTCGAATCTGGGTGCCGCCTTTTCGAGAAACGTGACTCCTGTTTTATTGCTCCGTTGAGGACTATAATTGATTGCCATCCTGAGCAAGTAGAGGAGAAGTCCATGAGTTCTTGGCGCGATCGCTTGAATAAACTGAGTGGCAAAACCCGCTTAGTCGTCTGTCGGTTGTTTGTTCATTTAACCGGCAAAGAAGTCGCGCCGTTATTGGGAGTCCTCAATCAGGCGGCGCGAGATGCGGTAGAATCCGATGGAGATTTGAGGGTTCTCGGAGAAGGGCTGGTCGATATTTGCCAAAACCTCTTACAGTACAACACCTATTGGCAATCGGCTGCTAATGAAGGGAATGTATTTTGGAATGAAGGGGAGGCGGGAGATTATGTGAGTGAGTTATTTACCGACTCTGCCCAACGGTATTTGAGTGAGCCTGACTTCAATGGATATTCATCGGAGGATGAACCCCTATCTTTGCCGATCACTCGTAATTTAATTGTGATGATTACTATGGCATTTGAGGGGGAAGTGCTGGAACTGGAAACCAATCTGGCGGATATAGAGGCACTAGAAGAGGGTCTCAAAGCTTTAATTAATCTCCATTATCAGGAACGCTTGCGAGCCATTCAAGTTCACTTTTCGCCGGCTCAATTTGGCGATCAATTGACAGATGAACAACTGTTGGTTAATTTCCCCGAACTGATTCCTCTCTAACTCGGGAATGCGCTCTCTGTTTCTTCTAGAACACCAGGACTTACTGATACCAAGTTGCGCTCAAACATAGTAGATAGGAAAAGCAGGGGAAGCAGGGGAGGCAGGGGAGAGAAAGTTATATCTTTGAATGTAACTTGGTATGACTGACAAAGGTGCAAGATCTCAGTTGATATCATGTCCGGTTGAATGTTTACATTTTGGTGGAGACAAGGCAGAGAGAGCAGAAGGCTCCAGGGGAGAAGGGAATGATAACTGTGTAGGCGGACATGATATAACGCTATTTTGGTCTCGTCATGTCACAGAGGTTAAGGTAATTAAGTGCCGCTCTATCGTGATGATTAATTGCTATAATATCTTGGAAATTTGCCACGGCTAAATCAATTTTGTTTTGATAAAAACTAACAATTCCTTCTTCAAATTTAGTTTTTGTTTTTTCTTTTAATTTAATTATAAAATCAGGTTCCGAATCAAAAACTTCAAAGATCGGAACCAAATGCTTTTTGCCTTTAACTTGCACTTGACCGATAAATCGATAGTGATATTGACTTTGATCTTCTAGACAAAATAAAGTATAACCACTAATTAAAATCGATGCCCCATAGACTTTAGTCAAATCTTCTAGACGTGACGCCAAATTAACCGTATCGGAAATCACTGTACTTTCCATCCGTTGCTGTTCTCCAATCGTCCCCAGCATCAAACTACCCGTATGTAAGCCAATACCAATGGTAATCGCCGGATAACCCGCCTTTTCGCGATCGCGATTATAGCGTGTCACTTGTTGCTGGATTTCAATCGCCGCTTGTAAGCCATCATCGGCGGTTGCGGGAAACAGCGCCATGATTGCGTCACCAATGTATTTATCAATAAAACCCTGATGTTTACGGATAATTGGTCCGACTTGTTTCAAATAAGAATTGAGAAAATTAAAATTCTCCTGGGGAGACATACTCTCCGAGAGCGTGGTAAAGTTGCGAATATCCGCAAACATAATTGACATCTCCTGCTGAACCTGATCCCCCAACCGCACATCCACAATACTTTCATACCCCAAAAAACGCAGGAATTCGTGAGGGACAAAGCGCCCGTAAGCGCTATTAATTTTCGACAGATAAAGATGGGTTTTAATCCGGGCAATCAGTTCATGTTTAGAAATCGGTTTAGTTAAATAATCATTCGCCCCCACATTCAAGCCTTCCACCAAATCCGAGACTTGCTCCTTCGCTGTTAACATGATAATTGGCATTTCATTAGCAGGAAAGCGTTGGCGGATTTTTTGGCAAACTTCGTAGCCCGACATCCTGGGCATCATAATATCCAGAATCACCAAATCCGGCTTAAACCCCCGCTCAATTTTGGCTAAAGCCTCCATACCACTGGTCGCTTGAACAATGGCATAATTGTGGACAGATAGGTGATTGGTAACAACCTGCAAATTAATCGGTTCGTCGTCTACAACTAAAATCGTGAATTCGCCAGTTTTAGAAACCCGTGGTAAAGGTTCGCTGGGGGATAAGGTGCTATAGTCCCGCATTTTGGTGATTTCTGTACTGTATTCTGATGAGGGTTTAATCGGTTGGGAACTGATGGGAAGCGTGAAAATAAATCGCGAACCTTGACCCAGTTCTGATTCAACGCGAATGGTTCCGCCGTGGAGTTCAATGAGTTGTTTGGTAATACTTAATCCCAATCCTGTACCCCTGTAGGGACGGGATACAGAGGCGTCAAGTTGCTCAAAGGATTTAAAGATATCCTCGAAGTTATCCGGGGCAATACCAATCCCTGTATCAGCCACCGTCACTTCTGCCCTATCCTGCTTCTGGGTTGCTGACACTGTAACGGAACCCGATTCGGTAAACTTAATCGCATTTCCCACCAGATTGTACATAATTTGTTGCAACCGATTCTCGTCTCCATCGATTCCGGGGAAATCTTCAGGTATCTCATTTTTCAACTCTAGAGATTTGCCCCTAATCAGGGTGCGAGACAGGGTAAGCACCACTTCGGTGATTTGGCGAAAGTCCACAGACTTGCGGTGCAATTCGATATCGTGGTTTTTCAGTTTGGCGAAATCCAAAATATCATTAATCAGACTTTGGAGGCGCTTACCACTGGAAACAACCATTGCCAGATTCGCCATTTGCACCTGAGACAAAGGACCAGCCGCCCCGTCAATGAGGGATTCAGCAATACCAATAATGCCATTGAGAGGGGTACGCAGTTCATGGGAGGTATTGGCTAAAAACTCATCTTTGAGTTGATCCAGGCGCTGCAACGCCGCATGCTTTTGTTCCAAGGTTTGGGTAAACTGAAGCCGTTCGGCTTCGGCTTGCTTGTGGGGACTGATATCTTGAAAAGCGGCAATAGCATAGATAACATTACCCTGGTGATCAAAAATGGGAGTTGCCCAAACCTCCAAAGGGATAATCCTATCGCCCTGACGGATTTCCATGTCATCAACCGTCGCTTGTTCACCCATAAGCGCCCGTAAAATTGGATCACGATGACTGGGATAGACTTGTTCTGTTCCCGCCAGATAGACGTGATAAATTTCAGCGAGTTGTTCGGATGGGTGTTTGGATACCACTCCTTTTCCCAGTAATTGCTGTCCTGTCTGGTTAGCATAGTAGGGTTGACCATTGGCATCAATTACAAATAAACCCACAGGTACAGCTTCCAGAAATTGCGCCAACTGTCTCTCACTCGCACGCATCGCATCTTGGACTCGCTGGCGCTCAATCACTTCTTGGCGTAGATTTTCTAATAAGTCAGCTTGCGCCCGTTGTGCCAAACGCTCCTGCTGTTGCGCGGCTTTAATCTGTTGCACATGCTGGAGGGTTTTATTGGTGGTAATTTCTAAATCTTGGAAATCAATGGGTTTAGTCAGGAAGTCGAACGCCCCCAGATTCATCGCTTTGCGGATATTTTCCATATCCCCATAAGCAGAAAGAATAACGGCTTTGGTGGTGGGATAGTTTTGGGCGAGGCGCGTGAGTAAGGTTAACCCATCCATTTGGGGCATATTAATATCGGTTAAAACCATATCAATATCCGGCTGGGTTTGCAGCTTTTCTAAGGCGTCCAAACCGTTACGGGCAAAAATAAACTGGAGTTCCTTACGCCGGATCTTTTTTCTAAATTTCTGGCGGATTAGAAGTTCTAAATCAGGTTCATCATCGACAACCAGTATTTTCGCTGGCATTGTTTTTGCCGGATAAGGATGGACTGTAGAGACGCGATGCAAGAAGCGTCTGAGGGGCGGGTTTTACCATTAACGGGAAGGTTTTCAGCCTGATATCACTCGCGCCCGTCCCCAACGGAGTACAAGAATTTTAAAGACAAATGACAAATGACCAATAACCAATCACTGCTGCTTAAGGATAAGTAAGGTAATATCATCATGGACTTTCTGCTCTCCAATATGCTGCCACACTTGGTCAATAACCGCCTGTCTAATCTCACACACTGAACTGTGCCAGTTTGTTCTTAAAACTTCACAAAGCCTTTCCAGACCATATTGCACCCCATTCATATCTTCAGCCTCAGTAATCCCATCGGTGTACAGGACAACTCCATCTCCTGGATACAACTGAACTGTCGCTTCAGCCACAAACTCAGCAATCGTCTCAGCCAAACCAATAGGGAAGCCTAAATCAATCGTATCAATTCGCTCAATCGTACCATTGGAGCGTAGCACAATCATTTGTTCATGTTGTCCACTAACCGTCAGAACACCTTGGTGATAGTCGATTAAGGCAAGGCTTAAGTTCTTGTCGCAGCCCATTCGTTGCAGGTTCTGGTAAATCGTTTGGTTAAGGGTACTCAAGAAGTTAACCGCATTTGTCTCGTTATTTATTAGCAGTGTCCGCACAGCGGTTTGTACCATCAGCATCAGGACACCGCTTTCTAACCCATGACCGGTGATATCCCCAATCCCAATTTTTACTGTGCCATTGTGTTCAAGTACGTCGTAGTAGTCTCCCCCTACCTCATCAGCAGGTTGCATATATCCAGCAATATCCAGCCCCTGAATTTGACGAAGTTCTTTCTCCGTTGGTAAAAGCATTTGTTGCAGTCGTCGGGTAATATCGAGTTCAGTACTGAGGCGAAGGTTTTCTGCTTCTAAACGTTTGAGATAATTTTCCTGGGCTAACGCCTGTTTGAGCTGCTGGACATGTTGCAGAGTTTTGTAGGTGGTAATTTCTAAGTCTTGAAAATTGATCGGTTTGGTAAGAAAGTCAAACGCCCCCAAGTTCATCGCCGCTCTAATATTGTCCATATCCCCATAGGCGGACAGAATCACAGCTTTAATCACAGGATAGTCCGCTGCCAGTTTCATTAGCAAAGCTAGTCCATCCATTTGGGGCATATTAATATCGGTTAAAACCATATCAATATCGGAGTCAGATGAGAGCTTTTCCAGAGCGTCCACACCATTACAGGCAAAAATAAACTGGAGTTCCTTTTGCCGAATCTTTTTTCTAAATTTTTGGCGAATTAGGGGTTCTAAGTCGGGTTCATCATCGACAACCAGAATTTTGGCTGGCATCAGTGTTCAGTCTGCTAATTTGTTGATATATTAAATATTTTTTCTTTAAGCTTGTCAAATTCAACGGGCTTATGAATATAATCATCGGCTCCGTATTCTAAGGACAGTCGATAGTTTTCATCATCGCCGTAAGCTGTAATCATGAAAACTTTTAAATTTGGGAATTTGTTTTTGATTGTTTTAAGTAATTCTAAGCCGTTTATCTCCGGCATATTAATATCTGAAAGAATCAAGACAACACAATTTGGTTTTTTACTTTCCATTTCAAGATAGTAGAGGGCTTCCTTGGCTGAGAAAGCAAAGTGAAATTCAATTTTGCCTTGTCTGATCTCTTTTCTAAATTGTTGTCTAAACAACAACAAAACATCTTTTTCATCATCGACTACCATAACTTTAATCATTCTTTCCTCTCAAGTCATCGGTACAATTCAGCATTTAAACCTTAATATCAAGAATTGCGAAATTCTTGTATGTCGGGCGAGAATCTTGCTCGTTACTCAGCATCTTGCTCACTACCTATAGTGTTTTCATTTGAGATGTGAAACTCACGATAGTGGACAAAGGCAATAGGCAATAGGCAATAGTAGGAGAGAAATGCGTCTGTTTTTTGTGTCATTAGAAACTGGCATTGGGTTCCATAAATGAGCAAGAAAACGTTATATATCCAATTTAAATGCATAACACCTTAAAGGGTGAGAGTAAAGGGCAACCTGATTAATTATAGGGCGACCCGAGCCTATTGAGTGGATTCTAAGTGCGCCATGGCAGACGCGCCATGGCTAGAATTATTGAGGCAAAATCAGCTTAAACTCGGTATATGTCCCAACTTCGGTCGCTACTTTAATCTCCCCTTGATGCTCTCCCACAATGATATCGTGACTAATGGATAAACCCAAACCCGTTCCTTGACCGGTTGGTTTGGTGGTAAAGAAGGGATTAAATATTTTATCCCGGATGTCCGCTGGGATGCCATTGCCGTTATCTCGGATACGGATTTCGACTTTATCTCCTAGATTTTTGGTTTTAACTGAGAGTGTGGGGGTAAATCCTGCGCCAACGGTTTTTTTCTTTTCATGGGCAGCATAACAGGCATTATTGATGACATTGAGAAAGACTCGACTGATATTCTGCGGCACAATTTTAATCTGACCGATGCTGGGGTCATAGTGGGTTTCAACGGTAATGTTGAATGAGGAATCTTTGGCACGCATACCGTGATAGGCTAAAGTAACATATTCTGCCAGCAGTGAATTGATATCGACGAGTTGTCGTTCGCTACTTTGACCCCGTGAGTGCATCAGCATACCGCGCACGATATTGTCGGCGCGTTTGCCATGTTCGTTAATTTTTTTAACGTTTTGTCCTAAGTCAGTGAGAATTTCTTCAATATATTCAGTGCTTTCCGGGTCTAATCGTTCTTTTTGACTATCGAGTTCTTCTAAGAGTTCTTCGGCTAACTCAGCAGAAAGTTCAGCGAAGTTATTCACAAAGTTTAAGGGATTTTTAATTTCATGGGCAATCCCGGCGGTTAACGCACCGAGGGAGGCGAGTTTTTCTTGGGCGATAATTTGATCTTGAGTGGCTTTGAGTTTTTTCAGGGTGGCGGAGAGTTCCTGATTTTTGTCTTGGAGTTCCTCGGTTCTTTCATCGACTTTAATTTCTAGATTACGGCTATAGGCTTCGAGTTGTTGGTAGAGGCGGGAATTTTCGATGGAGATGGCGGCTTGGGCGGACAGAATTTTTAATGTTTCGACTCGCTCGGGTGTAAATGCGCCGGTGGTAAGGTTATTTTCTAAGTAAAGGATACCTGTCAGTTTACCTTGATTGAGGAGGGGGGTACAGAGAATAGATTTGGGGTGAGTGGCGACGATATAGGAATCGCGGGTAAATTGTCCTTCATGAGTGGCTTCATTGAGGACAACATTCTCCTTCGTGTGGATGACGTAGTTGATGATGGCGGTTGACAGCAGGGGCAATTGGGTGTCAGGATCAACAGCATCAACAGGACGCGATCGCAAGATATTAACCGCTTCTGAATCCACTACACCTTCGGCTTCAATTACCCATTTCCCTTGCTTAGTTCCTGGCTCAATTTGGGATTGCAAAATCAGAAACCCTTTTTGTGCGCCTGCATTTTCAATCGCAATGTTCATTAGTTTGGCGAGTAAGTTATCCAGCACAATTTCACTGGTGAGGGTTTGCGAGGCTTTCATCACCGTTGATAAATCCAAGGCTTGAGCATCACCCCCCGATGTAGAAATTCGGGTGCTAATCCCTTTACCATCAGTTCGATGGGTTGAACCGACTAAAATTTGCGGATATTCTGCTTCCAAGGCTTTGACTTTAGCCTTAGCACCCCAGCGCGTATAGCAATGGTGGGCGTTTTTCAGGTAGAGTTGACCGATTTCGTCTCTACCTAGGGAGAAATAGAACTCCGCTGCACGTTCATAAGCGATGGCTTCTTCGTGGATGAACCCTTGCTCCCTAGCACCACGAATCGCGCGATCATAAAGTTCCATGGCTTGGGTTTTTTTACCCAAAACTCGCGACTTTTCGGCTGCGACTAAATCATATTTGTGCTGATAATTTTCAGGGCAATAAGCTGCCCATTGTTTCAGACGCTTTTGATTTAGGTTAATTTTATTGATTAATTTTTTTTTGGCTAAACTATTGTCTTTAAAATATAACCCAAAATTGCCCATTGATTCATAAAAATTAAGCTGAACGAGGGCTATCATTCCAGCAGCAGAACTGGCGTAGGATTGACCTAAGCTAATATTTTCAATGACCTGATCATAATGTTTAAACAAAAAAGACAATATTGCTTTATTAGCATACAAGTGACATAATGTACAGTAATTCTTGCCTTCTATTAATCTAGGGATAGATTGGGTTTCATTAAAAGCCGTGCCACTTAAATTTAATTTCTCTACAGAGGTATTGAGTAAATTTAATACAGTTTGATGAAAAACCTGGGAATATTGTATAGAGTATACTAGCTTTAACTTGATCATTAATTCAGTATACTTTGCTGTCTGTTGCTCCACTTCATCCAAATTGTTGCCAATAAAGAACAAATTAGCACAATAGGAATTTGCCGCCATGCCAGCATACTCCAAATCCCCATGTTCTAATCCGGTATTTAAGCCCTCTCGTAACGGTTCTATTGTTTTTCTAGTATGTTCTTTCCAATGTTTAACCTGAGTATTATAGATTAAAGGAACTCTTGCTGTAAATTGCTGGGCATTAAACTTTTCCAGTAGCTGCAAAGACAACTGACCAAAATGATAAGCATCTTCTTGATAACCTTCGATTCCGGATAGATAGAGAGCATACTGAATATAAGCCCCCACCGCTAAACTCGAATTTCCATACTTAACACAGAGAGTCACTAGACTATAGGCAACCATCGCAAACAAGGGCGGATTAGTAATATAAGTAGGCGAAGCGATCGCAAGTAAGATTCTCATTGCTGCAAGTTTATCAGCAGCCGTCATTTCGGGTAGATTAGCTAAGTCTTTAATCGGCGTATCACCTAAAAGTAAATTGAATGCATTATGTTCTTTTTTTATTCGGCTTTGGCTTGGTTTTTGAGGTAAAACTATTCCCAATTTAATTAAAATCTCAAGTCCTGTATTTATCGCGGACTGGAACTGTAGTTGCGAGGAATAGGATTGAAGCTTGATTTCATACACTTTGACTTGATCGAGGAGTGTTTTCGTGTGTTGTAGCACAGCAGCAGAAAGCTTTTCCGCTTGATCAAATTGGGTGCTGAGGTATTGGGATTTAATCGTTTCTATATGCAGTTCCAGTGTTAAGTCATACTGACGTTCCCAGCCATCTGATGAGAGGATATCTACCCCTATCTTTAAGTACCGAACAGCCGATTCATAAGCTGTTGCTTCTCTGGCTTTTTTCCCCGCCATCAGATTTAATTGAGCCAACTCATCTCTATCTGACTGATCCTTAATTAATTCGGCTCCGATATTTAACTGGTTAACAATGTCGAAAATATTTTCATCGAGTTCATTTTCTTTAACATTCGCTAGCAATAATTGACCAATTTTGACATGAACTTCTTTTTTCTGATTATCGGGGATCAGAGCGTAAGCCGCTTGTTGAACTCGGTCATGCAAAAACTTATAAAAGATAGAATATTTCTGATCCGCAAAGAGAGAGGGATCTGGTTGATTAGAATCAATTAACTCGGTTTCTTTCTGCCAAAGCAAGGGGATTTTGTAGTCATCACTTAACGGAATAATTAACCCTTCTTGTATAGCTGACAACAGTTCGTTAGCCGTGTCTGACAAAGATTTGGCGTTGACGACAGAGAGAACATCCAAATTAAATCGGTTGCCAATACAGGCTGCTAATTTCAACACATTTTGTGTTTGAGGATCTAACCTTTTAATTTTACTGACCATTAATTCAACAACATTGTCAGTTATGGCTACAGTTTGGAGCTGGTTGATATCCCAATGCCAACACCCCGTACTCTGATCGAATAAAATTATTTTTTCTTGATATAAATTTTCAAGTAACTGGGTAACAAAAAACGGATTCCCATGCGTCTTTTTAAAGATTAAATCAGCCAAAGGTTTGGATAAATCTCTTGAGCAGTTTAACGTATCAGCAATCAATTGGTTAACACAGTCTATTCTTAAGGGTTGAAGAGTAATAGTATTCACACTGGTATTAGTCTTTTGAATTTGCTCCAAGGTGAGCATCAAAGGATGTGTGGCAATGACTTCATTATCTCGATATGCCCCAATCATGAGTAGATATTGGATATCGGGTTCAGTCATTAACAACTGAATTAACTTGAAAGAAGCCGAATCTGCCCACTGTAAATCGTCCATAAAAAGAACTAAAGGATGTTCTTTTTTAGTAAAAACGCCAATAAATTTTTTAAAGACTAAATTAAATCTATTTTGAGACTCGGTTGAACCAAGTTGTGGCACGGGTGGCTGTTTACCAATAATTATTTCAACTTCAGGAATAACATCAATAATAATATTCCCATTGTTTCCCAGTGCAGCTAACAGGTCTTGCTTCCAAGTTTGCAGACGCGCTTCACTTTCTGTCAGCAATTGTCGAATCAATTCTTGGAAAGCTTGAATTATAGAAGCATAGGGAATATTCCGCTTAAACTGATCAAATTTACCGGAAATAAAATACCCATGCTGTCCCACGATAGGTTTATGAATTTCATTCACTAAAGCTGACTTACCAATACCTGAATAGCCAGCAACAAGCATCATCTGAGTCGTGCCTTGGGTCACTTGATCAAAGGTGGCTATCAGTTGCTTTATTTCTGTTTCCCTACCATAGAGTTTTTGCGGGATTTTAAACTTATCTGAAATATCTTGTTGACCGAGAGTGAACTCTAAAATCGCCCCTTGAGTTTGTAATTGATTTAAACAGGTTTCTAAATCGGCTTTTAGCCCCCAAGTACTTTGATAGCGATCCTCTGCCGTTTTTGCCATCAGTTTCATGACGATATCAGAAACCGTTTTAGGAATCTCGTTGATCCTCCTATTTTCCGGTTCACTTACTCCTCCTCTCAAGCGATGGGGTGGAATTGGTTGTTTAGCGATATGACAATGCACCAACTCCATCGCATCAGTCGCTTTAAACGGAAGTTGATAGGTGAGAAGTTTGTAGAAAGTAACCCCCAGAGAATAAAAATCAGTGCGGTAATCAATCACTCGATTCATTCTGCCTGTTTGCTCTGGGGAAATATAGGCTAAAGTTCCTTCCAGATGATCCGGATTACGAATGGCTGGATTCTCCCGCGATAAAACAGAAGACATGCCAAAATCGATAATTTTTAATTGTCCTGTTTTTGGGTTATAAACAATATTTGATGGATTAATATCTTTGTGGATGATGTTGGCAGCGTGAATTCCGCCCAAGCCCTCGGTTATTTTTATAGCAACATCAAGAAATTCTTTCAGATTAAACTGGTATTCTGCCATCCATTTCTTTAAGGATTCCCCGCCAAAATCTTCCAATAGCATAATCATGCTATTTTGATATCGCTGTAAGTTGTAGGCTTTAACCACACCCTCCAGATTTAAGGAACGGGTTATTTCATATTCTTGCTTGTATCGATTAAGTTCTGCTGGAGTGGGATAGTCTTCTTTAAGAATCTTCAGGATAATGGGTTGATGATTTTGGGCGAGAATCGCTCGATAGACTAATGAATTATTGCTTTCGTATATTTTGGCAAGAATTTGATAGTCAGTCGTGAAGTTCATTTTTTTATTTCAACAGAAGTAAGTGTTATTCAGTTGGACTGTTATTTTATGGTTTTCTATATTACCAAATACCTTGTCGTGTTTTTTTCTATTTTAGCCATAATTTGGTGATAAAATGGCTACAATCCATAAAAACGAGCCGGGTTATCCCAAAGAATCTTTCGCACTGTTTCCTCACCCAGTTGTTCATGAAGTGCCACGGCTCTTTCCACAATATCCTGCTTATGATCCATGTGAGGATAGTCAGAACCAAAGAGCAAATTCTCGACGCCAATATCCTGAATAACCCGATCCAGATAAGGCTCAGAAGGCTCAATCGTGATAAAGCACTGGCGACGGAAGTAGTCGGACGGCTTCATTTTAACGTTATTCTTCACTTCCCAACCTAACTCCTCATACTCTTCATCCAGACGCCACAGCCAATAGAGTAACCAACCACAGCCAGATTCGAGAAAGCCGACTCTCAGGTTAGGGTGACGCTCTAACACGCCACCTTCAATCAGCGCTAACAATGCCATCATCTGTTCCATTGGATGAGAGCAGGCGTGCATCCCAAAACGGGTGTTAAAGCGATCCGCGCCAGTGGTTGGTAAACGACTGTGACTACCACTTTCATGAATCCCCACCGCTACCCCTAACGCTTCGCACTCCGTCCAAAATGGCTCGTAGGCGGGATCACTCAGCAGTCGTCCCTTAACGGGGTTGGAGCGCAAAAAAACGGCATTCCAACCAAAGGCTACAACTCGGTGCAATTCAGGAAGCATTTCTTCAGGATCGTGTAAGTTGATTGCTCCCACCCCTTTGAGAATTTGCGGGTTATAGCTACAAAAGTCATGTAACCAATTATTGTAGGCTCTGGTAAATGCTCCAGCCAGTTGCGGTGTCATGCTATCGATTCCCATCACCCACAATCCCAGGCTGGGATAGAGAAATGAGATATCAACTCCCATCTGCATCATTGCCCTAACTTGAGATTCTGAGTCAAAACCATTGGGTATGGCATCTGTGGGGTGATTGCGTCCAATATTTCTTACGGCATAATTGTGAATGTCATTAGACATTTTGCTGTAAATTTTTTCACCCTGAATCGTTATATTGGGTGACGTTAGGGCAAACCGCTTTAACCCTGGTTCTAGGTACTTGTGCCAAAGATCTTGCGGCTCGAATACATGAGCATCTGCATCAATAATTTGATATCCGTTAAGCATGATTTCTGATTCTTTAATTAGCGACGATATACTGAAGGTTCTAGAATCCAAATCTCAAATGGAATGCTACTGACAGGAAATCCCCCATCCTTCAGACGGGGGATTCACTTGATGGGAAAATACAGGTCGTTAAACTATTACGGCTTTCATGACTCGATTTAGCTAGTTTGAAACCTGGGTAACTTTATGACTTGCTGTATTAGCAAGATGAGCAGGGAATATAGAGTGAAGGAGGAACGAAATCTTTTGTGATACCGTTCTCTTCTACTATTGGTTCCTTTACCCATTCTTCTATTTCTGCGTAAGTTACAGTCAATTCACCCAGGGCTGGGCGTGGAGGATAAGGCAAGGTCATTTTAAAAGCAGGAGATACTTTCCCCGTTTCAATTAAAGAACCCTCGAACGAATCTAATGTGATCTCGAATTCATACCTGTCTATTTCCGTCTCATCAAAAATAGGCTGATCCCACAATTCTGATTTCTTTCCCGTCAACAAATCCTTCAAATCTGAATCATCTTCCCTCTTAGCTTTTCTGAATATTTCCCGAATCTGCGTTGCTTTTTCACCATTTAGCCATGAAGTAGCAATCAGTTGAGAAAGAAGTTTGCATTGTTTCGATAACAGGGAAAAAAGTGTCTCGTAGTTACAGGGATGGTTTTCTGGGTATACCCGGAATGAGGGAGCGCTAGTTTTGCAATGAGACCATTCAACTAACTCTTTTATTTTCAAGTCTTTCATTAGTCCAGCTTTCCAATCGTATTTACTTGACGTATTTACTTGAGCGGGTCACACAAGGTACTAATTTGATTTGATTATTCTTTTTTCAAATATTATGAACAACATTGGCAGTACACTCAACAGTTCTACATTATTCTTAACAAACTAAGCATATCGTTGTTTTCAGGATGAGTTCGCTGGACTCACATCCACATCGGGAATGGATTGAGTTGATTTTCCGGAAGCGGCGCTTTCAACCACCCCAATTCTACCGGAACCTGATATAACCGTCCCGAACCCAGCCGTTTCCAGAAGTGGCGCATTCCGGGAACAATCACCTTGACAACCTTGAGTCCGATATCAGGACGAGTCTGATCCAGCACCAGCAGTTCCATCCCCCGGTTCTCGACAAGTTGCTGACAGCGAATCACATCATCTTTGAGATCATCACTCCACACTTGCGGATAATCTGACTGTACCTTTACCGCCATACTCTCATCGGGAACTAAATACGGCTGATTCGCCACCGTTGCTATTTTCCACCAGTCCAGCGCCATCGGATCAGCCCCAGGATTATAGAATGTACTGCCATCAGCATTTGCCCTTAACACCGAAGGGAGGATCTGGTTCACCTCTGTCAACGCCCGTTGGATGGCAATTTTCGGGTCAAAATGAGCGCCGTACCCCAAAACGATATCTTCCACCGCGCGATCGCACCGCCGACTAATCGCCGCAAATACAGGAATATTCAAATCACTGGTAATATCGAGCACCCAGAGTTCCCGATGCAGGCTTTGGTAATACTCGTTTAACTCATGAAAATAGGGGTCATCAAAACTCTCTAAATCCACCTTGGGGCGTTGAATCCGGTTATACCACCATAACGCCACACTATCCCGTTCCACTAATTCCATAAACCCTTGCAGGATAGCTTCTTCTATCGTATTTCCGGCGGCACAACCATTAGAATCTGCCCAACAATCGGGTTTTTCGGATTGAGGATAGCCATAATAACAGTAAGCCGTAGGCAAATACTTAAACCCTTGATCCGTTAACGACCAAACTGGCGTCCATTCTCGCTCTCGTTCCTCGTCAAAGGGTTCAGGAACTTTTTGAAACCACCCCAAACATTTGTTATTCCAGTCTTGACGAGTTTCATATTGACTAGGGCTAAAATTCATACAGGTATTCGGATGAATCGCGCGATCGCCCAGCCTGTGATAACTCCCTTTTTCTCGAATTTCGTCCCCCTGAAACACCCCAGAATAGCGCTCGATCGCCTCACAAAAACCACTAGCTTTGGCTTGAGCATCCGTTCGACCTTTTCCCGCACTGCGACCCCCAAGATTTTGGCGTAACGTGTTGAGATCATCAAACAGTGTGGCGAAATGATGCTTGGCGATATAAGTATGAGTTAAATGATTGACACCTGTCTCTAACCGGGTCAATTCTCGCACAACACCCGTAATCGGACTCAGGTGATGGTGATAGGTTTTCAGCGTTTCTTCCGGTGAACAATAACGATGTCCGCCATCTGTGGTAAAACTCTTCTTCCGGTGTCCCAGAATAATCGGTAAAGGTTTACGGTTCAACGTCTGAGTCAGTCCACAACGGGGACATTGCGGACGCTTAACTAGACGATGATTTCGGGTGTCTAAGGATAAAGTATCGTGAGTAACCAGAACCCCTGTTAACCGTTGATTTTCGCCCAAAACAATCCATTTAAACACCTCCGTTGCTGCCATTCCCAAAGCGGTTTGTACGCTAGCCGGAAAAGACGTTAAAGGAATCGGTATCGGTGTCGGACGGTGCTGCTGTTTTTGGATAAAGCGTTCTATTGGTCTGTTATCCCGTAAGCGTTGCGCTAAACAGTGCCAGCAGCCCGTTTTTCCTGGCTCAATAATTGGTCCGAGCCAAACCACCGTCCCCACGGGTTTAACTAGCATCCAGGGACGTTGAGATTGTAATGCATTTTGATTAAATGCTTCTAAATCAACGTGCAAATAGTCATCGGTTAATACGATATCAATATCTCCCTGATCCGCAACTTGAATCTGTAGCGATTCCAGGGTAGTTAGGAACTCAGAAGTAGACAGAGAACCAAGATGTTGTACTGCTACTTTTGTCGTTTGCAATCGCTGGTAAGCCTTCTGAACATCAACATTTAGCATCTCGCAGAAGCTGGCTAAATTATCGGGCAATAGAGACTCACTTTCTACAATGTATCCCTTCTGTTCCATCTGCATCAAGGCATGTCGCGCCATGACGCTAGTATTGAGCATCTCTTGAAACGAAATAGTTTCCGCAGATAGATGCTGGAGGATTTGATCAATAATTTCCTCAACTGTGTGATCCCCATCGATTAACGGCACTAATTGTTGATAGAGATGACGATTAAGTTGAATCGAACCTCGCTCCGACAACAAAAATACTGTTTCTGGTTCGACTATTTCAACATGAAAGCATTGTTTAAATTTGGGCTTATTGAGCATATTTATCAAATATAACTGTGGCTCGTTCGTACTTAGATGGGAACCTAAAAATCCGCACCATTAACGCTCAGAATTCGACATGTTTACCCATTAACTACGTTAATTATTAGATGGCGAAATAAATTTTGTCAAGAAACACGTTCTGACACAGGACGTTGAGGAGAGGGCGACCCGAGTAAATTAAGTTAGGACACATCATTTATGTAGAGACGTTGCATGCAACGTCTCTACTGCCAATTGTCCATCATAAAGATTGTCAGGCTTACAACAGTTGTAGCAATTATTGAAATTGTAGATTGTAGGGGCGAGTCGCTGCTCAAATATGGCGGTGTTAAAATTAACCTGTCTCGACTCGCCCTAGCTTAAATGTAGCGAAGGAACTGAATCTCTGTTTACCTTGACATAAGAGTTATGCTAAGGGCAGATAAAACCGAAACGTACTGCCAACCCCTAGCTGACTTTCTACCTCAATCTCACCCCCTTGCAATTCCACCAACCGCTTCGAGATAGCTAACCCTATCCCCGTTCCCCCGGTATTCGGATTGCGCGACTTTTCCGCCCGCCAGAACCGTTCAAACACATGAGGGACATTCTCTGGGGCAATACCCATACCCGTATCGGTTACCGCAATCGATAACCGAGGAATAATTCCTTTTCTCCCGTCCCGTTCTATCCACACCCGAACGGTAATCGCACCCGTTGGAGTATGTCGAATCGCATTGCCTAAAAGATTCACCAATACTTGTTCCAATCGGTCACTATCTGCCAATACCCGAGGCAATTTTTCTGGACAATCTAAATGCAATACAGGACCTTCTTCCAAAACCTGATCGGCAAACTTTTGCACCAGTGATTCTAACAAGGGACGCACATTTACGGGTTCAACTTTTATGGGCAGATAACCGGCTTCGGCTTTGGAGAGTTCCTGTAAATCGTTAATTAACCGTTCCAACCGTCGCGTTTCTTTTGCCAACTGCTGATACATTGCAGGCGTTGCTTCCATCCTGTGTGTGGCAAGTTCTTCTAAATAACCTCGCAGTACCGTCAGAGGGGTTCGCAGTTCATGAGTCAAATCACTGACTAAATCTCGCCGCCGCTGTTCTACATCTTCTAAACTCACCGCCATCTGATTAAAACTGGTGGCGAGTTGATTAATTTCAGGAATTTCACTGGGCGGAAGTCGTTTATCTAGCTTACCCGCCGCAAATTGTTGAGTAATGTCTTCGATTTGAGTCAGGGGTTTGACAATGCGACGAGACAACCAGTAACTAAGTCCTCCAGCCGCCGTTGTCCCAACGATAACCGACCAAAACGTGCCGCGATTCCAGGCGGTTTGAAATCCTTGTAATAGGGAGGTACGGGCTACGCGAAAGATAACGCCTTTGCCTTCTAGTTGTTGCAGATGCAAAATAAAGAAGCGCGGCGAAGAGAGTTTACTGATAATTAACAGGGAACCCACGCCGACAATCATCACCAACAAATGGGAGAGAAACAGGCGCGAGACTAAGGGTAAGGATTGGCGGCGGCGTAAACCGGTTTTACTCATGATTAAAGAGAAATGGTATAACAACCTGTAGGGGCAACCCGCTTGGTCTACTTAACAACACCAGAAATTTATATAAGAGGGGTTTGGTGACCAAATCCCTACGGGCTATCTTCAAATTTATAACCAACGCCGATAACGGTTTTAACAAAAGTAGGATTACTCGGATCAGGTTCTATTTTTTTTCGCAATCGGGCGACATGGGTATCAACCACCCGTTCATCACCAAAGAAGTCATTCCCCCAAAGCTTATCAATCAGTTGAGTACGATTCCAAACTCGACCGGGTTGACTGATAAAGGTGGCTAACAGATTAAATTCTAACGTGGTTAAATCCAGGGGTTCTGATTCCTCAGAATCCAGTTGGCGACTAGCAGTATGTTGATCCACATCTACGGTAAAATGTTGAGTACGGTAGACGAGGGACTGTCCGCCGTGACGCAAACTACGCCGCAATAGCGCCCGGACTCTCGCCACCAGTTCGGTAGGGCTAAAGGGTTTGACGAGGTAATCATCAGCACCTGTTGATAGACCAATTACGCGGTCAATTTCCTCTCCCTTCGCCGTCAGCATTAGAATATAGGGGTCTTTGGGTCCCGGTTTTTGGCGAATTCTGGCGCAAACTTCCAGTCCATCTAATCCGGGTAGCATTAAGTCCAGAATAATTACATCCGGTTGCTGGGTTTGGAATGCTTGCAAGGCGGCTAGTCCATCGCGACAGGAGTAGCAGGTAAATCCTTCCCGTTCTAGGGCTAGTTGGATGAGTTTGGCGATTTCCGCTTCGTCTTCAACGATTAAAATATCCATATAAGTAGGTGGGAACAATTACAGTGAACGCTTTTGATCGTCATTCTTCATTTGTAAGGGTTTGAGGATTATTTACAAAACAAGCGTGAGCGTGCCGTTTTCTTTTCTCCGACTACTTACGTGGTAGTTTCTAGCTATCAAGAAAGTCCTCACCTTTATGGTGACAGATATAATTCCTAAGAAACCCTTTCTGATACAGGTGGTTGAGTAAAGGGCGACCCGACCCCATTGAATGGACTGGTGTTGTGAATTAGGTCAAGCGGGTCGCCCCTACAGGGGAATTATAAATGTTTCGTTCATCCGTTGCGGATGCGATCGCTAATTTAGATTCCCAATCTTCAAGAAGTCGAGGCTCGGGTAGGGGAATGGATCATAAGCCCAATTTCTCTAAAACAGGTCTTGTGGACACAATATGCTTACTCAACCCCAACTCCTTTGGTGGAATCCCTAGCGCCAAGGCGACTAATTGCGGTAAATGTAACACAGGTAATCCCAGCTTGCGCTCAATTACTTTTTCCACTTCCGGTTGACGAGAGTCAAGATTCAGGTGGCACAACGGACAAGGCGTTACCATACAATCCGCCCCAGCGTCAATGGCTTCTTGGATATGTTTTCCTGCCATTTGGAAGGATTGCTCAGTCGCATAACTGGCAATGGGCCAACCACAACACTGGGTTCGTCCCCGATAATAGACAGGAGTTGCCCCAACGGATCGGAATACATTTTCCATCGATTCGGGGTGAAACGGGTTGTCATAAGGGATTGTGGTTTGTCCTCGGAGCAAATAACAGCCGTAGAAGGCGGCACATTTTAACCCGCTTAGCTTTCGGGTAACCCGTTCTCGTAAGGCGTCTAGTCCATAATCGGTAACTAACGCCCACAGCAAGTGCTTGACTTCGCTGTTCCCCTTATAAGGAGAACAACCCTCTTTTTTCAGTAAGCCATTAATTTGATCCACATAGCCCGGATCACTCTGTTGAAATTCCTTTAAGCGTTCATCAACATGACCAATAACTCCCTGACAGGTGCTGCAATGGGTCAACAGGGGTAGATTGAGTTCCTCCGCCAAGGCAATATTACGGGCATTTACGGTATCTTCCAGCAACCGGGAATCTTCCTTAAATGTGCCAGAACCGCAACAGGAAGCTTTTTTCAGTTCAATCAGTTCAATGCCCAAGGCTTGAGTCAGGGCTGCGGTTGATTGGTACAATTCTCGGCAAGCGCCTTGGGCGACACAACCGGGAAAGTAAGCGTATTTTAGGGTTTGAGATGGCATAGCAGTTAATCTGGATTCTCAGGATCAATTATCCCATCGCTAATCTTAATGGGTAGCGTTGGCAATTGATCCAGATGCTTTGAGTGAGGATGACCTAGGACAATGATGTTGCCGACAGTATACTGGGGAGCATCATCTCGCGATCGCAAGATAGACCGTATGTTTGGCATTGCCCACCAGTCTTAATCAGTGTGCCATTCGACTGAGGACAATGATGTTGCCGACATTATACTGGGGAGCATCATCTCGCGATCGCGAGATGATGGATTGAGCCTTGAATCACATGTCTGATGGGGTTAGTTTGATCCCGTTCCAGAAATCAGGGATTGGGTAGGGGCGACGCTCTAGATGATTCTGACTTTTCACCGGAAGTCTTGAAATTGGCGAAAGTCGGGGCGGGTTTAGTCACATCTGGGTGTCACCGAAGAGATAGTAGTGAAACCCGCCCCTACACATTCATGCGCCGTACCCTCAAGGGTTGTGAAGGGTCAAAACGTACCTTCATTAATTGCGCCACATACAGTGAAAAGTCAGCTAAACGATCGCCCTCGTCGCCTGGAGATACATTTGCGCGATCGCGATCGCCATGAGTACCCCAACTAAACTGAACCAACTCCCCAGAGTCCCTAGAGTGGTAATTAATAAGACAATCATACTGGTGGCGGTGAGGTAGGTGAGGGCGACTTGGCGATGAGTCCAACCGGATTGTTGAAGCCGCTGGTAAATGTGACTACGATGCCCCTTAAAGATGTTTTCTTGGCGGATGAGGCGACGGATCAGGGTGTAGATGGCATCAGCGGTGAGTGGGAGTGTCACGGCGAGAGCAGACCAGGCTTGTACGGGGTTATTGGTATTGAGCAGGGCGATAGCGACACTGGCTCCCAAGACGGTGCTACCTGCATCGCCCATAAAGATTTTCGCGGGAGACCAATTCCACCAGAGAAAACCCAGGAGGGCGGCGGTAAGCAGCCAGAGTAGGGGTTGGTTGAGGTAGAGTGCTAGGAATGCCATCTGGAGGGCGGTGACGCTGGCAACTAGACCATCTAAACCATCCATGAAGTTGTAGAAGTTAATTAGGGCGGTGATGCCAATTAGGGTGAGTGCGATCGCGATCATTTGACCCACCATACCGAAGTTAGGGAGCCAGGGTAGGGGGAAGGAACCGAAACACGCGATTATTCTTCAGCGATACCAAATAATTGCTTTAGCCCCAGGAGGAAGAAAAGGCATCAGTTTTTCTTGCCTTCTGGCTACGTGCTTTAGTTGATCATCTGCCCCCAGTTCACTTAAGAGTTTTTGTACTCCAGACAAGGCTGTTTCACGAGAAATAATAGCAATACCTGTGATAAAAATTAGTTTGATGTCAAGAGCTAAAGAATTAGTCTCCACATAAAGTAAACCTAAGCGACTTTTCCAAGGTCTAATTACTTGGTTATAGTCAAAATCGGGATCTTGACTATCTTGAAGGATTTCGCCTTCATCAGAAAAAACAATAGAAGCTAAGTCAGTAATTCCTGGTTTAACCTTCAATAACCCTTTTTCAAGTTCTGTGTAAACCGCAACTGCTCTAGGGACATTAGGACGAGGTCCAACAAGACTCATGTCTCCTTTCAAAACATTCCAAAGCTGTGACAACTCGTCCAGCTTATACGATCTGATAAATTTACCAATTGCTGTAATACGAGGATCGTTTGCGCTTGTAGAATCAACTCCTACTCGGTCAGCATTAACAGTCATGGAACGCAATTTAATCATCTTAAAAATTTTGCCATCTTTACCAACACGAGGAGCAATGTAGAAAGGAGATGAAAAATCTTGTAGCCATATCAAAATACATACTGGAATTAGTAAAGGCATAGTAATAATCAGCCCAAGTAAGGAAAATATTATATCAAATACTCTCTTTATCATCTGTTATCATCTTTTCTTCGTTACTATTGTTTTAATTTTTTTACAGATATCCTCTACTTTTAGATAATAAATACTTTCCAGGCTTTTACTGGTTGGAGCAGGGGCATTAGGCAAGGTTAAACGCATCGGTTGAGCCAATAATGTTCCGATCGGTAAATATTCTACTACGGAAGCAATAATTTCGCCAGCAATGCCACAATTTTGCCAGTCACCATCTATGACGCAAAGCCGTCCCGTGTGTTTCACAGAATCCCAAATTGCCTCAATCTTTAGAGGATTGAGGATGCGTAAGTCGATAACTTCGCAACTAATGTTTTGGGATTGAAGTTGTTTTGCCGCTTCCACACAAAGATGGGTCGTGAATCCATTTCCTACTAGAGTTATATCCTCACCTTTTATTATGCGCTTGGCTCCTTGAATTGCTAAATCATACTCTTTGATGGGGGGTAAGTCGGCTTGATGGTTGTAAAGCCAACGGTCATCAATGTACATAACTGGGTCGTTGCATAGGACGCTAGCAATTAACAAATCTCTGGCATCCTCAGGACTGTAAGGGGTGACAACTCGCAAACCCGGGATGTGAGCAAACCAAGAGTGGAGGGATTGAGAATGCTGTGCGCCTTGTTCGCCACCACGGTTAATAATGCAGCGGAAAGTGACAGGAGCATGAGCTTTACCGCCAAACATATGACACCACTTCGCCGCCTGGTTGACAATTTGGTCGGTAGCGAGGAGAGCAAAGTCTACGCGCGGATGAATTACAATTGGCCTGTAACCGCACAGGGATGCACCAACTGCTGCGCCAGTAGTAGCAAGTTCCGAGACAGGGGTATCAATTACCCGATCCTTGCCAAACTTGATTTCTAGTTCGGTCATAGAGTTACCCACATACCAGGGACTCCATAAGCCTTGACCGATCGTAAAAACGTTAGGGTACTGCCCTAAAAGGTAATCAAAGGCTTCGCGGATTGCCTCTCCATAATTTTTGATGGGCATGGATGTTTTTACCTCTGGTAATAAACACAATTCAACAACTGGCTGGCATCAGGATAGGGTGCTTTCCTGGCTTCCTCAAGAGCCGTTGTGATTAACGTCTCAATTTCCTGGTCGAGTACTATCAATTCATCACGGGTAAGAATGGATTGATTTTCTAGGGCTTTTATCAATCGAGCAATGGGATCGCGCTTTTTCCATAAACCCAGTTGAGTTGTGCGTTTAACCCCCACATCCAAGTCTTCCCTGTGTCCCACATGACCCCGCCAACGGTAGGTAACGCTTTCTAAGAGAGCAGGTTTTCGTTCTTCCCTTGCCTGCTTAACTAATTCCCCCATGACTTGAGAGATATCTACCACGTTATTACCATCAACAACCCTAGCGGCAATTCCATGTGCAGTCGCATAACGGGCAATAGAGTTATGGGGTTGGCGGATACTGATGTGAAGATGACTGGAAAAAAGATTATTTTCGCAGACAAAAATGATAGGCAGGTTCATTACTGAGGCAAAATTGAGGCTTTCGTGAAAAACGCCTTCGTCAGTTGCACCGTCACCAAAAAAGCTAATAGCAATATCTGTAGTCTTGTCCATTTTTGCGGCTAAAGCTGCCCCAGTAGCAATGGGAATAGTTGCCGCAACAATGGGAACCGTTCCCATCAGTCCATGTTCTGGATCATAGAGATGCATCGATCCGCCCATCCCCCCAGAACAGCCTGTAACTTTCCCTAGAATTTCAGCAAATAGGGTATAGAGATCGCCGTCTAAGGCCAGGTAATGAGCGTGAGAACGGTGGCAGCCAAAAATGCGATCTCTGGGTGTGAGGTGGGCGGCAACACCAACGGCAGTTGCTTCTTGACCAATAGCTAAATGGCAGGGACATTTGGCTTCTTTCGTTTCCACTAGGTTGGCAACCATTTCTTCGGTTTTACGGATGAGGATCATCCGCTTGAGTTGGGAAATAAGAAGTTGAGAGTCACAGCCATCAATGATTAAAGGCTCATGGAGTTGATTGGAGTCAGCTAAGATGCCTAAATCAAGAGGTAATGTCATTTGAAATTTATCCTTTGTCAGTTGCTAGTTATTTTCAAATCACCGCCTGTGATCTGCTAACCTAGCCCTTAACTGTAAAAGTCTTGGACTGTCTCACAAATGTAATCCGTATCATCATCACTGAGCATATGATTCATAGGTAGGAGGAAGCAACGCTCAAAAAATCTGTCAGTGATAGGGAGGTGCTGGTTAAAACCCAGATGGGTCATTTGATGCAAGGGAATTCCCCCCCACTGGATAATGGTGCCAATTCCTCGTTCAGCAAGGAAACTACGCAACTCGTCGCGCCTTCCCGACTCAATTTCGTAATTCTGGTAAACGTCGAAGTAATCCGGATCTCTATCGGGGGCGGGTGGGAGTCCTAAATCTTTAATATCACAAAAGGCTTGGTGATATTTTCGAGCGATCGCCCGTCTTCTAGCGATATCCTCAGCAAAATGCCCCAGTTTGTAATTGAGAATGGCAGCTTGGATATTGTCGAGGCGCGAGTTTGTTCCCCAAGCGACTATTTTTTTGTCTTGGTCTGGGTCTGCACCATGATTTCGCATTAATAGTACACGACGGGCAAGGTCGTCATCGTTAGTGACGAGTATACCTCCGTCCCCCAAACAACCGAGAACCTTTGAGGGGTAAAAGCTAAAGGTACCGAAACTGCCGAATGTTCCAGCATATTTTCCCTGGAAGGTTGCGCCTAACGCTTGAGCAGCATCTTCTACAATGAGAAGATTGTGGTGTTGGGCAATGTTGATTAACGCCTCGATGTTGCAGATGCGACCGTTGACATGAACTGGCATAATTGCCTTTGTCTTGGAGGTAATTGCCTGTTCGACAGCTTTGGGTTCAACTAGGCGATCACTTGCTATTTCTACGGGGATTGGCGTTGCGCCTGTGTAATGGATTGATTGGGCTGCGGCGACGAAGCTGTGAGAGGCGAGAATAACTTCATCTCCTCCACCAATCCCTAATGCCCTCAACCCCAGCAGAATAGCGTTGGTGCAGTCCGAGACAGTGATCGCGTGCTTAACGTTGAGAAAAGACTTAATGTTGTTCTCAAATTCCGCTATGTCTCGTTGCAGAATGAAACTCCCACGAGAGGCTACTTCACGAAATATTTGGACATACTCTGCTTCGTGTTCCGTAAACAGGGTGGGAAAATCAAAGAACGGAACTTTACGATTAACTTTCTGATTTTGCATTGATCGCTCACTCACACCATGTAGTAATGGTAATGCACTTGCCAACTCCTTGACAAGCAATCTTAAGCTCATTCCAAGCATTATGGTCGTGGGATTTCATTTCATTCGTCATTAGACCTTCGTCATTCGTTAGTTTTAGTTCCTTCTCGTTTACATCCGAAGATGAGCTGGAATCACTAATGACGGATGATCCTTCAGGTTGTGGCTGCTTAAGTTTGGAGGAAACTTTCCAACTAAGCCCTAACCAATGACGGCAGTCAGCCGATCATTCCTCCTAGCCTTAAAAGAGATGGGATTCCTGACCATCTTCTTTGTGAAAATTTTGATTTGAATAGAGCTTAGGCGCTAATTTTTTTTGATTACACCATTCTTAGTCATAACGTTAGTGCAGCTATACCCGTATAGCTATAAAAAAATAACTCTTTGTATTGGCTTAATAATGCATCATATCATGTCTGAGCAAACCCCTTAATAAAGATGCCTGAAATCCTTGTTTTTACAGCATTGCAATTATGGGCAATCATTAGGACATGATCGAGTTGATTTAAATTGTTTTATTCAACTTTAGGCTTGATTAATTCAAAGGTAAAAATCCAAGCCATTAATTGCAGTAGTGGCAATCTTGTTAAAATTTGGTCTGCCGAATTTAACAACGGTAGTAGTGAAAGCGAAATTTTGGGTGCAAAAACACTTAAAATATGCCAGTACCTAATTTCTCCTATATTGAAGAATCTTTGGGCAAATTTAACATCAGATAAATTTAATATATGAGCTTTCTCCCATTCAGTACGCATCTGAGGAGTGAGGTGTCTGTACAGTTTTATCAGTGGATTGTAGTCTAAAGCTTCTACACAAAGTATTCTTCCACCCGGAGCTAGAATTCTACGCAGTTCTGGAAAAGCGTATGATAAATCGAGGTGGTGTAGCATACCTGAACAGATAATTACATCAATTGATTCTTCGGGTATTTGAGTATTTTCACAATCAGCTTGTACAAAAAAAGTTTTATCTGATAAATGATTTATGTCTGCATGTTTGCGTGCATTTATAACTGATACTGAGCTAATATCTATACCAATGCTTAATCTGGCGTCTGCCTTAGCTGCTTTTATAGCATTAAAACCATTACCACAAGCATAGTCCAAAAAAATTTTATCTTTGGCATAAGTATTAATCCAGTTATCAACATAAACCTTAGAAAGCTCAGTCGCCTGATAATACTTTTTGTTTCCGTATAGCTTTTCGTAGGTATCTTTATCTAAAGATCCCACCTGAGATTCATCTCTGTGAGTGTCATGAAATTCTAGCTCTTCCAGTTTTCTTTTAGTTAACGAATTTATCCATTCTTCATTGGATATACTAGTGATTTTATTCAAGCTCTCCATTAAATTCTCTACATCAATCATCATTTCTCTAATCCTCATTTATTGATGTTTACTTCCAAGTAGCAGCACAATAAATTACTTGATGTTTTCTATCCGGTTCAGTGACAGGCAATTTTATAGGTTCTATATAGTGTATCATACCTTCTGTTATTTCGGCAGGCATCTCGATCAATTTACCAAATACTAGCTTTTTTAAAAGCTTTTTGCCACCCATTGTCTTGGGAATCAGTCCCAAGCTTACTGCTAGTTTTTTAATAGGACGCAAAATTCGCTGACGCCATGCAAGTTTCTCAACAGGAGTGCTACCGAAACACTCTGCTGTAAATCCTTGGCTTGCGAATAACTCATTGAGTTCAACAACACCATAATATTTATAGCTATAGGGACTGGGATTGAAATCATATAAGTCCTTGTTAGCTGTTGCGATTAAGACCTTACCACCCGGTTTCAAGATACGCTGACACTCGTCGATAAACTTTTGCACTGATTGTATGTAATATATAGCTTCAAATAGGATAATAACATCCATTGAGCGATCGGCATAGGGTATATTTTGAGCATCAAACTGTCTAAGTTCGATTCTATTTCCGTAATGAGCTTGAGCAATGCTGAGTATCTCACTTGTATAGTCACCCGCATTGATACTTCTAGCCTGTTTAGCTAGGTAACCCAGACCAGCACCTGTACCGCAGGCAACCTCTAAGATGTCCTTGTCTGTACAGTAGTTCCCTGCCCAATAGTAACGATGACACAGACGCTCTACTTGTGCCTGAGTGACTCGATCTCCTGCCAGTTCAGTTACATCGCAGTAGTTAAGTGACATTTCACGTCCTTTAGGTTAGATGGCTGGTAGCGATTGCCTCGAGATAGTCAATCATATCACTATACACTTTCTCTGCAACAAACTTTGAATTATACAGAAACTGAGCATTTTGAGACATTGTCTTTAGCCGCTCAGGATGATCATGTAAATCGAGCAAGGTATCGGCCAATTCATCAGCATTTTCCTTAGAATAAGTGACGCCACAGTTATACTCGGATAAGAGTTTCTGTACAGTTCCTTGTAAACTTGAGATAATAGGTAAACCGGCTGATAGGTATTCAATGATTTTGTTAGGAATAGACATCTGGAAGTCAGGGCTACTGTGATAAGGGGCTATACCAATTGATGAAAGTCTCATTAATGTCCAAATTTCTGCTGATCCTACCCACCCCGGAAATAAAATATTTTTACAATTTTTAGCTAGATCTTTATAAAATTCTAACCTATCTCCTACACCACAAAAAACAAAACGAATACCTTGGTGATGATAGTTAATTTTCTTGGCGGCTTCAATAACTGCACGCAATTCAAATTGATGGCTTATTGTGCCAAAGAAGCAAATAAAAAAAGCATGAAAATTTTTACTAATTCCTTGCTTTTGCCAAAAATTTTCAGCAGCTACAATAGCTTTTTGACTTGGTATTACTTCACTATAAGCTAGGGGAAAATCTCGATCTAAGTCAGAACGCTTTCTACCAGCGTATCTAACTCCCCAATCCACAAAAGCTGGTGTAATTCCTGAAATTGCAGTAGCTTGACTACAAGCGGTTCTGACTGTTTTAAACATCGGCAGTAGAAGTACTTGGGCTAATCCCCCTGTCCAACTGGGTGCGACTTTGATAAAGATATCAGGCCATAAATCCCGTACATCTAAAACTACAGGGATTTGATTCTTTCGTCCATATCTACTGGCGGCTAAACTCAGTTCTAATGTTGGTAAAGAACATAAGATTATATCTGGTTTTTGTTCAAATTCGGCTAGTCGGGTAAATTTTTGGGCAATGCCATAGTGATTTATAAGTCGCTGTATTGAAATGTTATGTGGATAGGCAATGGAATGTAATAAATATAGTTTAAATTTTTTTGCTAACTCGATTTGAGTATCTTGATAGTATCGTGTTTTTTTTATTGTATGATTAAAAGTAGATGTCCACCATAGAACTTGGTGATTTTGGGATATCAAGAGTTTGGCAATAATTCCCGTTCTTAAAAGTCTAGTATTTCCTTCATTGGGTAAAGGTTCGCCGATTGTTATCAACCATATATTCATACTCAATTGACCTATTAATTCGAGATGAAAAGTTTTACTATTTTTTTTACCAGCATTTCCCGAACCATACAAACAGATAGAATAATCAGGATTATGCTCACTAATATTTTTTTCTGCACTTAAAATTTTATCGTAATCTGACCCAACTAGCCAATTAAAGCCCCAGTTTACGAGTTCCACCCATTCCGTTTTGTCTCGCAAGGTTATGCATGGCTTCTGGAAGAAATAAGCTTCCTTTTGCAGACCGCCACTATCGGTAAATACGCCGAGACAATTCGACAGTAGGACAATCATAATGTGATTGAGTCGTACTGGGTCATCTGTGTTTTCGGCTCGGTGGACGGTAGCTAAGTAAAACGACTCATTTTCATTGATTAAGGATGCGATCGCGTCTGTCGGTTGGGCAATTTTCTGATAGTACAGTACAGCATCATACATGACATCTCCCACATTGTTCACTATTACCTGTCCCTGATCAGGAATACCCTCTCGCTCCAGGTTTTTCACGGCTGTCTCGGTTGGACAAAATAACCAGCGAGAAATCTGATCCGTGAGAACCCGATTCACTTCTTCTGGCATTCGCTTATTATAGGATCGCAGTCCAGCTTCTACATGGGCGACGGGAACGTGCAATTTTACGGCGGCTAGAGCACCTGCTAACGTGGAATTAGTATCGCCGTATACAAGAACCAGATCAGGCTTTTCGCTGAGAATTACCGCCTCGATTTTTTCTAACATCCTCCCAGTCATCGCACCATGAGATAGTCCGCCGATGTCAAGGTGATAATCAGGCTGGGGAATCTGCATTTGCTCAAAAAACACCTTGGACATATTCCAGTCGTAGTGCTGTCCCGTGTGAACTAAGACTTCATGGACATGCTGGTTTGGATGGTGCTGGTTATGAGTCGCGATCGCGCGGGACACAGCGGCTGCTTTGATAAATTGGGGTCTTGCGCCAACAATAGTTAGAATTTTCATGATAATAGTTTCCCGTAGAGCGATCACTGTTTTTCAGTTTATCAAAATTATCAATCATGTTTTCTTTAATACTCGATAATATATCTCTTCCATAATTAATACATTATTCGACCACTGATACTTCTCCAAAACCAGCTTCCTACCTGCATCTCCCATCTGCCGTCGAAGCGAGTTATTTTGAATTATTTTAATCAGTGCTTCTGCCGTTGCATCTGGGTTTTCTCGGTCAACGACATATCCAGTTTCCCCATCCTGCACAACTTCTGGAAGTCCTCCAACATTGGATACAACTACAGGCAAACTACAAGCGGATGCCTCTAAAATTGCTACACCAAAGCTTTCCATGCGACTCACTGCCACATAAATATCTAGCTGGTTTAGGTAATGAGGAACCTGATCATGACTCACAAACCCAGTAAAAGTAGTGATATTTTGCAAGCCAAGTTTGTCAACTAGGGAATTGAGTGTGTTTTGCTGAGAACCACCACCAACAATCAATAGTCGTAACCTTGGTGCAACATTTGGCAAAGTTGACTCTAGAACTTTCTTGACCTTTGCAAATGCACGTATAAGAATATCTATCCCATATTTTCTCTCTAGCTTCTTCACTGTACCAATTGTAATAGTTTCTTTATTTTTTGATGCAGAATTTTGCTGAAACTTTAGGACATCAATACCAAATGGTGTAACGCTTATATTTTTGGTATCTGGACATATATGCATTACTTGTTGTGCCATTACTTCACTAGTTGAACAAACCCAGTCAGCAGAACGTAGGTTTGACGCAATCAAGGCGTGATGAAAAGGACTTTTCACAGGAAAATCATACACATCACTTCCCCAGACTGATAAAACTAAAGGATGAAAATGACTTAAGCGACCTAATGTTCCATATCCACTTGCATAATGAACATTCAAAACATCTGGGGCGATATTTTCTAAAATTTCCTTAACAGTAGGCACATTCAGCAAGTATCCATATCTAGCCTTGAAAGGCAATTGGTAAATACAAACATCATTGTTTACAGGCTCTTCCATGGCGTGCTGAGTAATTAAGTGAACCTCATGACCGCGTTCGGCAAAGGTATTGACCCATCGCACGGTGTGAATTGAGTTTAGCGCTGATAGAAATGCAATTTTCATATTATATCTTTACTCGATGCCATTACTTCCGCAACTCTTGCTGCACGAGCAAGCCAACTGTGCTGCTGTTGAACCTGAAGAGTGACTTATTAGGAAAATCATAGACATCACTACCCCAAACTGAAAGTACGTAAGGAGAAAATCCACTCAAACGCCCTAAAGTTCCATAACCGCTAGCATAATGTGCATGAAGAATATCAGGATGAATTTGTTTTATTAGTCCCTTTAATGACATAAGATTTAGAAAATATCCTCCTGGAGATGAGTATTTTACTTTATGAAACTTAATATTTGAATTTAATTTTTCCTTACCATCATGTGAACTTATGAAGTGTAATTTATGCCCTCTCCGGGAAAGCTCATTAGCCCAACGTAGTGCATGAATATAATTTACTGACGCTAAAATTATTATTTCCATAATATAATACATCGACATTTTAGTTATTAAAAATTCAACAGTTGGACGAGTAATGTCTAATAGCTAAACTTCGGCTAACTCCGATAGATATAATAAGCCATTGCAACAAACCAACTGAGAGATTGTTTTGAGTAAGACTTACTTCAAACATTTGGTGAACTAAAATCCCCAGCAAAAATGCTCCTGCTAAATGAACAATCGAGTTATCACGTCCTATCCAGAGTATGTGCCAAATCATCCCCACTATTATTATAAAATTAAGGAATCCTAAAATTCCTACTTGAATTAATAACTGAAGGTAAAAATTGTGTGCAGATAAATCAATATTAACTAGGTCTATTGGTAGAGTGGCTGGACCATAGCCGTATAAAGGTTTAAATGAAATGGCATCAATTAATTGCAACCAAAGTGTTGTTCTTCCATTAAAGAGATTTTTTCCAGTATGCTCATATACAAAACTATTGTAAGCGATGGAATCAGGAGAGTTATATAGTCTTAGGTAAATATGTAGTGCCACAGTTAAAAAACAAACAAAAACTGGTAAAGTTAGATAATATGTCCACTTAGTTTTAGTTATTTTATTCCACAGCAAATAGCCTAAAACTGTAAAAATTAAAGCTAATAATGACGATCTGGAGTTTGTGGATAATAAAACAAAAAATCCTATTATAATTATTGAAAACCATAGTATTTTATATCTAAAACGAGATATTTCTAGACTTCTCGCTAGTGGAAAAAATAGCAAAAGATATACATACGATCCTAAAGTATTTGGATTATCAAAGTAACCTTGGAATAATATATAACTGCCACCAGATGCAATCCACCATAGAGTATTTATTGTGATAAATAAAGCGGATACTATAGCAAAAAGTTTGATGTCTTTGCTACTCCACGCTTTTAAGGACATGCTCAAAAAAAATATTATTATCAATAATAATTTAGCTACTGCAATCCAATCTTGAATATTTAATTTAAAATTCAGCAATCCCGCCAGGTAAATGCTAATAAATGTTGCAAGTGTACTCAAAATTGGAAGAAGCATGCGAGGAAGTGTTTGCTTTATAACTAAATATACAACGAATTCAAAAAAACTTAATAGTAATAGGATACATAAAGCCGTAAAACCAACTATTTTAAAATAACCAGATATTGTATTTAAAGAACTAGCTATCATTAACAAAGCAATGATTGATTTTTTCATGGTAACCCAAATAATCACATTTTATACTATAAAATATGTATCTATAAATTATTTTTTATATTAATTTTTTTGAAAAGCCAAGGTATATGTAAACCAATTACTTGTAGTAATGGCAAATTTGTATTTTTATAAAAAACAATAGACATATAAAGCATACTGCAAAATTCTCCTAAACACCAAGCTATAGCTGCGTCTGTAGCAGAATTCAAGAATCCTAAACTCATTATAGAGATAATTAGAATTGCCTTAATTAATTGTCCAACTGCAACTTTGCTGGGATAACCGACTGCCAGTAAAGCAGCAGAAAGCAATTGACTTTTGTAGACAGCAAAAAGACTTACCAATAAGATTTGTGTGGAGGAAACCGAAGCTAAAAATGCTTTTCCAAAAACCACCTTAGTCACAGGTTCTACTAAAAAGATTCCCAAACCACAGCCAACCAATGCAATCAGCGTTCCAAAATGAGAAAGCTTTACATAGGTGTTAAGCATGCTCCCGCTATTATTCTGCTGTGACCAAGTGTTAAATATTACAGGTGTTATCAGACTTAAAGGTAAAGTACTAAATGATATAAACAGGAGAGAAATACTGAAGTAACCGGCGTTCGCTTCAGCTATTCCCCCCTGTCTCAAAATACTATAGGTGAATGCTGTAACTAAACCAATAGAAATATTTGGAATGAACGACCAAAAACCATAACTTACTGCTTTTTTAATTCTGATTAAATTTATCTTAAAGTTTTCCGTAGAAAATATTTTTACTTTCAGAAATATAGAGCTTAAACAGCTATTAATAATAGCAGCTAAAACTATTCCTATAGCTAAATTTTGATAGTCTAGGGGTTTCCATATAACACAAATCAAGCAAAGGATAACAGGCGAGGCAAAAGATATAATATTGTAAATATAAATCGATTGAGTAGCTAAACTTATAGCTCTGTACAATCCATTGAGTAAAGTAGCACTAGATGCAATAATTAAAGCGCCAAAAGCCATAGCCCTTAAATCAATTAATTCCAGCAAATAGGCTGGAGTGCCTATACACAAAACCGCAAATCCTACCAATCCTACCAAAAAGCTGTAATAAAAAGAGAAACTTTTCGACCATTCGGGATCAAGCTTTTTAGAATTGATTAAGTAAACAAACGCTTGCGGAAACCCAAAAAGTCCGATTCCTGACAATAAATTTACTAAGGAATAATAGTAGCTAAAATATCCCTGTCCTTCAGGGCCATATCGCTGAGCAATAATTATTTTGGTTAACGCAGTAGCTGAAACGCCCAAACTTTGCAATAAAAAAGTAATTGAAATCTTTTTTTTAAGTCTCATCTGTATATATCATTGATATTTAGAGCATACAGAGGCAAACAAGTTACTTGAGAAAATGAATCGTTCAAGACTGTGAAAATGGGATGTTAATAGGAAAATAAATACTTTGATTTTTTGTTGCAATAAATTCCCTGAAAACCTTGATCCTTTTATTTCCTCATTCAGTTTTTGCCTGAACAATTCATACTCACTCTCAAGAGACCACTTTCGTAAATATTTTAGAGTCAACAAGTCTGCATTTTCAAAAAGCTGTAGACCATCTTTCAAAGAATAGCTTCTCAAGTGACCTGATGGATCGTCAAAACCATAATTTCTAAATAAGTTAATAAGACATTTCTCAAGCGGCAAATTGACCAATAGTAATTTTCCCATCTGGGCAGCAGCTTGAAGAAATTCAACATCATCTTCAACATGTTCTAAAATATCACTTAGTATAACTAGGTCGAATTTTTCTGCCGATAAGCGAAAGTCATTGTTGTAAAATGTTACCTGGGGAAACTTTTTTCTAGCCGATAATATATTTAGAGATGAAATATCGAATCCTACCCTACGTTTAATATCAGAACCTGGAAACGTTCCAATTAGTTCTCCTGTTGCACAACCTATTTCAGCTACAGAGCTATACTTAAATTCTTTTGGCAGCACCTCAACTAAATTAGGAATTTTGAAATATTTTACTTCTAACTCTATCCGTTTATTTTCATAGGAAGCAGGGTCTCTTCTACGGATATACTCATCCATGCTGTCATAGAGCTTACTAAAAGATTCCATATTAATTTTTTCTCTCCATTCCCGTTAACAATACATCAACAACATAATGTATAACAGACCAATCTAATTCAGTCCAAATCGGCAAGCTGAGTACTTGCTCAGCTAACAAGTCACTAACCGGGTTAACAGGATATTGACCTTTATAAACTGGTAATTTATCTTGCGGTACAGGATAGTAAACCATAGTATCTATACTCTCCGATGCCAGATTTTTCCGCACCCCATCGCGCCTTCCTTCAGTTACCCTGATTGTATACTGATGAAACACATGATCGTCAGCCAGTTCAGGCGTAATTATACCCGAAACATCAGCCAATAGATCATTGTAAGTTTTAGCTACCTTTCGCCTCTCCTCATTCCACTTATCCAGATAGGGCAACTTTACACGCAAAATCGCCGCTTGCAATGTATCTAGGCGAGAATTATAACCAAACATTTCGTTGTGGTACTTCTTCTTCGCCCCATGCACCCGCAACATTCTGGCAACTTCCGCCACCTGATCATTATCGGTAACAACCAAACCGCCATCACCATAGGCTCCCAAATTTTTAGAGGGGAAAAACGAATAAGCACCAACATCGCCAATCGTACCAGTATGTTTCCCGCTAATCGCAGTGCGTGTATTCTCCTGACACAAACCCTGACATGAGGCACACGTTCCCCAATAACGAGCGCCAAACGACTGAGCGCAGTCTTCAATCACCTTTAAGCCATTCTCCCGGGCAATATCCATAATTTGACCCATCGCTGCCGGCTGCCCATACAGGTGAACGGGCATAATTGCCTTAGTCCGAGGCGTAATTTTAGCCTTAATCGCTTCTGGATCAATGTTATAGCTCCTTAAATCAACATCAGCAAATACAGGTATTCCCCCTACATTACTAATCGATTCAGCCGTGGCAAAAAACGAAAAGGGAGTAGTAATCACTTCATCCCCCTCACCAATACCCAACGCCCTCAAACCAATCACCAGCGCATCCGTACCCGAGTTAACTCCAATTGCATGTTTCACCCCCAGATACGCCGCCACCTCCTGCTCAAACAGCTTGACATCTGGACCCATAATAAATTGACCAGATTCCAGAACACGATTAATCGCTGCCTGAATATCTGCTTTGATACTCTCATACTGAGGTTTCAAGTCTAGAACAGGAATTTTGAGCTGGCTCATCTAGTTAAACTGTTCTGGTAAATAAGGGTCTATACCCGGAACGGGAGAAGGCATCTGAAGTACCTCAACTTGGGGATTTAAGCAGCCAATCGGAATTACCGTTCATCTATAGTTAACGTTCTAATTGTCATCTCCGATACTTGTTGATACTTCACCCCCGTTGAGTCAACCGCATAACCATCAGCATCAAACTCTAGCACATCCCCATAAGCACTCATCCACCCTGTCACGTTTGCCGAAACCCCAGCAACTATAGCATAAGCGGGTACATCCTTCGTCACTACCGCCCCCGCCGCTACAAACGCATACTCATGCAACGTCACCCCACAGACAATCGTCGCATTTGCGCCAATACTCGCCCCCCGCTTGACTAACGTCGTCTGATAATCCTCACTGGTATTCCGAGGAAACTCACAGCGCGGCGTCTTGATATTGGTAAATACCATACTCGGACCACAAAAGACATACTCCTCCAGAATTACCCCCTCATAGAGAGAAACATTATTCTGAATCTTACAGCCATCACCCACCACCACATTATTCGCCACAAAAACATTCTGCCCCAAAGAACAATGGCGACCAATCTTCGCCTTGCCCATAATATGGCAAAAGTGCCAGACTTTCGTTCCTGCACCAATCTGGACATCCTCATCCACATAAGCTGATTCGTGGACGAAATAATCAACCACCCATCGCCTCCTGCGCCTTTGCCAAAATTTCTACCACAGCTACCCCATTCCAACCATCGGAACGAGGGCGATCGCGAGTCTTGAGACAGTGCAAGAAATGTTCACACTCAATTTTCAGCGGTTCAGATGCTGCCACCTGTACACACCAATTCCCTTGATCGCGATTCTGCCACTGATCATCAACACCCTTGTCGTACACCGTAACGGTTTGCAAGACCTCATCGTAAACCAACATTTGCTCACTGGCAATCACTACTGTCGTCCGTTGCAGCAGGGGCCAATACCAGGAACAATGAATATGGGCGGTCTTACCCAGCTCAAACTCTAGGTCTACATGGACATTATCCTCAATCCTGGGTTGTAACATCGCATGACCGTGAGCTTGCACCGTTTTCACCGGAGGATTACCTAGTAAATCCAGTACCACGGAAATATCATGGGGGGCAAATGACCACCAAACATTCTCCTCAGTGCGAACCTTACCCAGTTTCGCCCGCTGGGTTGCTACATGCAACACTTCTCCCGCTTTCCCACTAGCTAAATAATCCCGCATCCAAGCGATCGCGGGTTGATAGAGTAACAAATGCCCTACCATTAAAATACGCTCATGCTTATCCGCATATTCCGCCAATTGCCGCGCCTCCTCCGCCTGCAAGCACATTGGCTTTTCCACAAACACATCCTTCCCAGCTTCCAAGGCGGCGAGTGCCATTGGGTAATGCATCGCGGCTGGTGTAGCTAGCACCACAGCCGGAACATCTGCGGCTAGAGCGTCCTGATAGTCACCATAGGTTAACACATCGGGATAGGTTGCTGATACACATTGGCGGAGTTCAGTATTCACCTCCACCACACCCGCCAGCGCCTCCAGGGTATAAAAATTCCCCACCAGATTTTTACCCCAGTTTCCCGCACCCACGACAATTACAGACTTCATAGGAGTGTCACCTTTTCGCGATCGCAATTCAACAGCCGCGTCACACCTCGCGTATCCAGAACGGCTTTAGCTTTCTCCACCAGGTCAATATAATCGATTCGGCTATGATCTGTGGCAATAATCACCAAGTCAGCCACAGCGATTGTCTCATCCGTCAGTTCAACGGAGTAAAACATCTGCCCTTGTGCTTCAATTTCTGGAACATAAGGGTCATGATAAACCACATTTACGTTATCTTCTAACAAGTAATCGATAACCGCGATCGCAGGTGACTCTCGCCAGTCTCCTAAATCTTTCTTATAAGCCACACCGATAACCAGCACCTTCGCTTTTGCCGGAGCAATACCCAAATTATTCAGAACTCGCCGTGCTTTCTCCCGCACAAACTCCGGCATTTTGCGGTTAATTTCACCCGCCAGGGCAATAAAATGTGTCTCAAAGTTAAATTCCTTGGCTTTCCATTCGAGATAATGGGGATCGATAGGGATACAGTGACCCCCTACCCCCGGTCCGGGATAGAATGGCATAATCCCAAAGGGTTTAGTATTGGCAGCATCTAACACTTCCCAGACATTCAGATTCATGCGATCGCACAACAGTGCCAACTCATTGACCAAGGCAATATTTACTGCTCGAAACGTATTCTCAAACACCTTAACCAACTCAGCCGCCTTAGCACTGGTAACAGGTACAACATGCTCAATGGTTTGCTCATAGAACAGCGTCGCTATCTCCAGAGAATGACCATCTGATGCCCCTACCACCTTACTGGTATTTTTGGTCGTGTAGCGTTTATTTCCGGGGTCTACCCGCTCTGGAGAGTGAGCCAGGAAAAAATCTTCACCTTGCTTGAGACCACTGATTTGTTCTAGCATCGGGCGTATAACCTCATCCGTTGTCCCCGGATAGGTAGTTGATTCCAACGTCACGAGCTGACCTGGTTTCAGTTGGTGAGCAATTTTTTGGGTGACATTTTCGATGTAGTTTAAGTTCGGCGTCAAATTCTTGGTCAAAGGTGTCGGGACACAGATCACGATCACATCCATTTCCGGAACATGATCAAAGCCTGGAAATGCCTTGAGCTTGGCATCTTTGACCACCTGCTTCAGGTCTTCATCATTAACATCAGCGATATAATTATCAACCTGGTTAACTCGCTCAGCTCTTAGAGGATTTTGCTCGATCCCCAGCACAGTAAAGCCAACCTTAGCTTTTTCCACAGCAAAGGGCAATCCTACATATCCCAAGCCCACCACACCAACAATGGCAGTATGGTTGCTGATTTTCTCTTGCAAGTCTAAAAATGTTTGATTGACATCAGCCATTTAATTCACTTTCATGACGCTACAGCTAGGCGCTGTATGCTAGTTGTGATCATAATAATCGATGTCGGTGTAGGAGGAAAACGGAATTGATAAAAAATACATAATCGAGAATGAGGATGAAGTTTCCTGACTCGATATTATTCAGTTTTTCCGCCGCAACTAGAGGTTTATGGCATGTGGAACTCTAAGACTCTTAGCGATCGCGATCGCCCTCTCCCTACTCCAACCCAAACAATACCAGAAACAGGTCCCTAGTACAAATGGTAGTACTGGATGCGATCGCCAGTTTCATGGTTGCCATCCTCGCTGCGATTATCAGCAATCAAGCCAGACGTCTCCACCATGAGTTCTCCCCAGAAAAGTAGCTCGTGCAAGCTGGCGCCGAACTAAAGTTCCTACTACGAACCTCATGTTTTCCTTAGTAAAGGAGGAGCCAGATCGTAAAGGAGAGGGCGACCCAGCCCAATTAAGTACACGCTTAGTTGTTCATTAGTGCAAGCGGGTCGCCCCTACCTAACCACAGGTGTTTCGGCTCATCCCTAACGGGTGCGATCGCGTCCGGGGGAGACTCCTATCTGACCAAAGTGCATTTTCATCCTTGTTCGTTCCGGCTCTTCTAGACTAAGTATGATAAATCACTAGCAAAAATGCCAATTAAGCAGAACCCTTCTTCTAAAATTGTCGAAATTATTTAACCCATAACCCCTTCTTTTAATCAGCTTGATTTTTTGATTAATTCCCTCCACTGTAGATGGTGTAGTACGGTTGTCAAAATAGGCTAAGATTTCATCAATCCATCTTTTTATTGTTTGACAACTTTTTGGAAAATATTTATAAGCTTCTTTCATCCATTCCGCAATATCC
>NZ_JAVJRX010000063.1:0-81616 GCF_040219735.1 Coleofasciculus sp. G1-WW12-02
TGGAGTGTCACCCAGGTGATTATCATTCTCATTCACGTTTTTGTTCTCAATAAGCCTGTCAATAAGCTCTCATCTTTTTGAGGCTTGAGGGGGGAAATGCTTTGCCTGCCAAGCTTTTGAGCTGCTTGTCACCCCTTCAGAACTGGAAGTCTTCCCAAGTCAAGATAGCCCGTTTGCACCGAAAGATAGCTAACATCCGTAAAGATACGTTACACTCTTCTCACGTCCTATTTAGCCCAAAACCACAGCCGAATAGGAATAGAGAATCTGAACGTGTCCGGCATGATGGCTAATCATAAACTGGCGAAAGCTATTCAGGACATGGGATTTGGGGAATTCAAACGCCAACTAGAGTACAAGTGCCAGTTGTACGGGTCAACCTTAATTGTGGTTGATCGATGGTATCCCTCAACCAAAACCTGCTCAAGATGCCACACCGAAAAAGACTCAATGCCCTTATCTGAGCGGGTTTTTCGGTGTGACAACTGCGGGTTGGAAATTGACCGGGATTTCAATGCCTCCATTAATTTGGAGATAGCCGCCAGTTAGGTGGGGAGAGCCTGTGGACTGGTTGAGTGCCGTCACCTCCAGAATGAAGCAGGAAGTAAGCGTCAAGGATGTCCACTTGTGGGTAGCTTTGGGTAAGTCTTATGTAACGGCTAATTAAAGGCATCTTTAAGGACTGTACGGGCTGCCAAATGATTGCGCGTGGAGGTGAGTATTTCAGCTTCGCGTTCCAAACGGGCTGCTGTATCCTGCATTTCTAGCAAAGCTTGTTGTTCCGAAGCGACGCCGTAAAGATTGCCCGCTACCCAATAGGATAGTTCTAAAGGAAGGTCTGGCAAATCTTCAGGCAGCTCAATTTTCTGATCCGTCAGCTTGGCAGAAAGATGGACGACATCTCGCAGCAATTGCTCAACGGATTTGGAGAGTTCTCTTAAGTCTTTTTGGGAGGGTTGATCCTCTATCCATTCCACCAACCCGACGCGATAGGGTTTTTCTCGGACGTATTCTAAAACCCGAAATCGTTGCTGACCCAGGGTTAAGACTTTCATCCGATCATCGGGCAAGGGCAAACGCTGGAAGTGTATAATTTCAGCGCAGCAGCCAACGGCGGCGGGTTGACCTTGCACCGGGTCCCACATTAATACCCCAAACCGCCGATCGCTCTCCAAAATCGTGTTCATCAGGATACGATAGCGAAATTCAAAGATATGTAGGGGTAGGGGTCGTCCCGGAAATAGAACCACTTCTGGCAGTGGAAACAAAGGAAGTTCTCTAACAGCAATTGAGGAAGAGGATGCCATTGTGCCTTGGGGAAAAGGGTAACTGCGCTTCTTTACCTACTTTAACGGATTTTTTGGGGACAAGAAGCAAGCATTGGAGCAGAGGAGCTTCAGAAGCTCCAGGAACAAGGGAGATTTTAGGTCTGCCAAGCTACGCTAACGCAGGTTTCCAAATCCTTACGCTTTATACTTTCGCTCTTTTCCCCTCCGCGTGATCCTACCCTCCTACCCTATAGTTTCACTTCAATATCCACACCAGCAGGTAAATCAAGTTTCATCAGGGCGTCAATTGTTTTGGACGACGGTTGATAAATGTCAATCAGACGTCGGTGAGTACGTGTTTCAAAATGTTCCCGTGAATCTTTATCAACGTGGGGCGATCGCAAGACACAATAAATACGACGTTTGGTCGGTAAGGGAATTGGACCGACGGCGGCAGCATTGGTGCGATTTGCTGTATCCACAATCTTCTCGCAAGAAGTGTCCAGCAATCGCCGATCAAATGCTTTAAGGCGAATCCGAATTTTTTGCTGCTGAATCGTTGCCATTTTTTTTGAGTTGTCTAGGTTCTGAAATAATTAAGAATTTTGATGAGGGTGTAGGGGCAGGTTTAGGGATTAATATGGATTGGTTTTCCCAAAGCCTCAGTTGCCAAACCAGCCCTGACTTTGAGTGCGATAGTTTCCACCTTTCGGACTTCCAAAACAGATAGTAAGGAGCAGAGAAGCTGATGCAGTTCTCTGCTCCTACTCTTTTGAGCCAGAACAGTGCTACTTGAGGATCTTGGAGACAACACCTGCACCGATGGTGCGACCGCCTTCGCGAATGGCGAAGCGCATTCCTTGTTCAATCGCGATCGGGTTAATTAGCTCCACGGTCATTTTTACTCGGTCTCCCGGCATGACCATTTCCACATTGCTACCATCATCAGCGGTGTAGGAACTGATTGTTCCCGTCACATCGGTGGTACGAACATAGAACTGGGGGCGGTAGCCGGAAAAGAATGGAGTATGACGACCTCCTTCTTCTTTTTTGAGTACATAGACTTCCGACTCGAACTGAGTATGAGGAGTGATCGAACCGGGCTTGGCAATTACCATTCCCCGCTCAATATCTTTCTTCTCAACACCTCGGAGTAGAATTCCGGCGTTGTCACCCGCCATCCCTTCATCGAGACTCTTTTTAAACATCTCAATGCCGGTGACGGTTTTCTTGACCGTATCTCGGAGTCCAACTAACTCAACTTCGTCACCAATCTTGACTTTACCCCGCTCGATCCGACCCGTAGCTACTGTCCCCCGACCGGTAATGGTGAAGACGTCTTCGACTGCCATCAGGAAGGGCTTATCTACATCCCGCTCTGGGGTAGGAATGTAAGCATCGACCTCGTCCATTAACGCGTAGATCTGATCAACCCACTCATCGTCACCCTTCTTAAGGCTTGGGTTAGCTGTGAGAGAGTCGAGTGCCTTTAAAGCCGAACCTGCCACGATGGGAATATTATCCCCATCGAATTCATAATCACTGAGGAGTTCGCGGACTTCAAGTTCCACCAATTCCAGTAGTTCTTCGTCATCCACCATGTCTTTCTTGTTCAAAAAGACCACCAAGTTGGGGACGCCTACCTGCTTGGCAAGGAGAATGTGTTCCCGAGTTTGGGGCATTGGACCGTCAGCGGCTGAAACCACCAAGATGGCGCCATCCATTTGAGCCGCACCCGTGATCATGTTTTTCACATAATCGGCGTGACCCGGGCAATCAACGTGAGCATAGTGGCGATTTGCCGTTTCATACTCAACGTGAGCCGTGTTAATGGTAATCCCCCGCGCCTTTTCCTCTGGCGCCGCATCAATCTCTTCGTACTTCTTGGCGGTTGCTTGACCTGATGCAGCCAGAGTCATGGTAATGGCAGCCGTCAGCGTTGTTTTGCCGTGGTCTACGTGACCAATTGTGCCAATGTTGACGTGGGGTTTAGTCCTTTCAAACTTTGCGCGTGCCATGAATTACGTTTTCCTTTTCTTAGTTATGCGTTCCCTTTGCTCTTAGCAATGATAGCTTCAGCCACGTTACGAGGCACTTCATCGTAGTTGCTAAACTCCATTGAGAAGATACCTCGACCTTGGGTCTTAGACCGGATATCCGTAGCATAACCAAACATCTCGGCTAATGGAACTTTAGCAGAAACTTTAGCAATGCCTTCTTCGGTACCCATTCCTTCAATTTGACCACGGCGGGAGTTGAGATCGCCCATGACATCTCCGAGAAAGTCTTCAGGCACTTCAACTTCCACTTTCATCATAGGCTCTAGTAGCACGGGTGAAGCCTTCAGCACCGCTTGTCGAATTGCCATTGAACCGGCAATTTTGAATGCCATTTCCGAAGAATCAACATCGTGGTAAGAGCCATCAACTAATGTGGCTTTGACATCAATGAGAGGATACCCAGCCAGGATACCCGATTCGCAGGCTTCTTTCATACCCTGCTCAGCCGGAGAAATAAATTCCTTCGGTACGGAACCACCAACAATCTTGGAGACAAATTCAAACCCACTACCGGATTCACCTGGCTCCAATTCAATGACAACATGACCGTACTGGCCTTTACCGCCACTTTGACGGATAAACTTGCCTTCCGCTTGCACGGATTTACGAATTGTTTCCCGGTAAGCCACCTGAGGGGCACCCACATTGGCTTCAACTTTGAACTCCCGCAGCATCCGATCCACCAGAATTTCCAGGTGGAGTTCACCCATTCCCGCTATCACGGTTTGATTGGTTTCTTGATCGATACTCACCCGGAATGTCGGATCTTCTTCCGATAAGGCTTGGAGGGCTTTGGAAAGCTTCTCCATATCCTGTTTTGTTTTGGGTTCTACGGCTACCGAAATCACCGGCTCTGGAATATAAAGCGATTCCAAAATAATTGGCGATTCTTCACCACAAATTGTATCACCCGTTGTCGTTTGCTTGAGACCAATCGCCGCACCGAGATCGCCAGCCCGTAGCTCATCGACCTCAATCCGTTCGTTGGATTTCAAAATAATCAGACGGGATATACGTTCCTTCTGATCTTTGGTGGAGTTGAGAATATAGCTGCCTTTTTGCAGAACTCCCGAATAGACCCGCATGAAGGTTAAACGACCATAAGGGTCTGACATGATCTTAAATGCCAGCGCCGCTAGGGGAGCTTCATCGTCTGCAGGTCTGGTTTCAGGTGTACCATCGGGCAATAGTCCCTGAATTGCCGGAACTTCCGGGGGAGATGGTAGATAGTCCACCACTCCATCTAGGAGTAGTTGTACTCCTCTATTTTTGAAGGCTGAACCACACAGCACCGGGACAATTGTTCCCGCAATTGTACCTTTACGCAAAGCAGACCGAATTTCGTCTTCGGTGAGTTCCTCTTCCGCCAGATACTTTTCTAAGAGCGCTTCATCTGTCTCGGCTACGGCTTCGATGAGCTTGACTCGGTATTCTTGGGCTAGCTCTTGAACATCTTCCGGAATTTCTGTGTCTTGCATATCCGTACCCAGGTCATTGCTATAAATCCGGGCACGCATTTGGACAAGATCGACAATACCGTGGAAATCATTTTCACTGCCGATGGGAATTTGGATCGCAACTGCATTGGTACGCAGGCGATCGCGGAGTTGCTCGTATACTTTGAAGAAGTTAGCACCCGTGCGATCCATCTTGTTGACAAAGGCAATCCTCGGTACCCGGTAGCGATCCGCTTGTCGCCACACAGTTTCCGATTGGGGCTGGACACCTCCCACTGAGCAGAACACAGCAATCACACCATCCAAAACCCGCATCGAACGCTCAACTTCAATCGTGAAGTCTACGTGACCCGGTGTATCAATGATGTTAATCCGGTGATCCAGCCAGTTTGTGCTGATGGCCGCAGCAGTAATTGTAATTCCCCGTTCCCGCTCTTGCTCCATCCAGTCCGTCACGGCTGTCCCTTCATGGACTTCGCCTATCTTATGAACGATTCCTGAGTAAAACAGAATCCGTTCGGTTGTTGTTGTCTTGCCCGCATCAATGTGGGCTGCAATCCCGATATTGCGTATTTTCTCAAGCGGGATGGTACGTGCCACAGCTACCTCCTTCGTCGCCGCAAGTTTCCACGTTGCTATCTCTTTACAATTCTATACTTTGTTTAACTTTTTAGGGATTTGTTGTTTGTCCTTTGTCCTATTCGCTCCTCAAAAAGCCAGCCAGCTAGGTTATTGGTTATTCCTCACGGAACCCCCCGAATCAACCTTTAGCCTTCGCGAGTGCTGTCATTCATCGGTCTAACTGAGTTAGTAGCGATAATGGGCAAACGCTTTATTCGCATCTGCCATCCGATGGGTTTCTTCCCGTTTACGAATGGCATTCCCGGTTTCATTTGCCGCATCCATCAGCTCATTTGCCAATTTACTCGACATACTTTTCCCTGAGCGACTTCGGGAAAATTGAATCAGCCAGCGCATAGCTAATGTTGTTCCGCGTTCTGAGCGGACTTCCATGGGAACTTGATACGTTGCCCCTCCAACCCGACGGGCTTTCACTTCTACTAACGGGGTGACATTCCGTATCGCTTTTTCAAATACCTCTAGAGGTTCGTTACCTGTGCGTTCTTCAATCATTTTGAAGGCGTCATAGATAATTCCAGATGCCAGAGATTTTTTTCCATGACGCATAATCCGGCGCACGATCATACTAACCAAACGGCTGTTATAAACCGGGTCAGGGGGGACAGGGCGCTTTTTAACAACTGTACGACGAGACATAGTAAGCCTTTACAAAATACATAATCCGTTGGCAAATTTAACAAATTATCCGGGAATTGATTTTCTTTTCCCCAGGTTTAAGGGTTGCTTGGAAAAATCCAGAAAAACCCAGCCAGAAAAACCTAGCCACATCATCTACCATTTTCCAGGGCAGCTTACCCCACCTAAACCGCTATGGGCAAGTTGAACCAGGTGTGGGCAGACTTTAAAAAGCTCTATTTGCTTACTTTAGGACGCTTGGTTCCGTACTTGGAACGACCCTGCTTGCGATCTTTCACACCTGCCGTATCTAGGGTTCCCCGAATAATATGATATCGAACCCCGGGTAAATCTTTAACCCGTCCTCCTCTAATCATCACGACCGAGTGTTCTTGAAGGTTATGACCAATTCCAGGAATATACGCCGTCACTTCAAAACCTGATGTCAGGCGTACCCTTGCCACTTTCCGCAGGGCTGAGTTCGGTTTTTTGGGGGTTGTCGTGTAGACTCGGGTGCAAACACCCCGCCTTTGTGGACATTGTTTCAGTGCAGGCGATTTGGTTTTCGCCTTGATTTTGGCGCGTTCGCTACGAATAAGCTGCTGGATAGTGGGCATGAGTTACGGCGCGTAAAATTCCTTAATTGTTTAAAGTATTGACAAATTCTGATTGTACTGACTTTTGGGCAACAATGTCAATGTTTTTGTCCTTTGTCCTTGGTCATTCGTCATTTGCTACTCCTTACACCTAGGAGCATTGATCACGCCTTGACTTTTCACGGGAAGTCTAGAAACTATTGTAGAGACGCGCTTTTGAAGCGTCTGGGCGGGTTTAGTTAAATCGGGTTGCAACCGAAAAGATAGTGGTGAAACCCGCCCCTACACAATTCATACTCACGTAGCGCCATATACCGTGAAAAGTTAGATCACGCCTTGACTCGAAACGAGTTTCCGCAGCCACAGGTTTCAATGGCATTGGGGTTATAAAAGCGAAACCCACCACCCATGAGATCTTCTGAATAATCCAAGGTTAGGTTGGTTAAATACTTGATGCTCACTTCATCCACGACCACAGTGATACCTTGAGTGTCATAGACGCGATCGCTCGCTCTGACGGCATCATCAAACTCCAGAGTATAGTATAAATCAGCACATCCCCCTGGCTTCGCGCCTAAGCGTAATCGAGCTTGCTGTTGCTGGCGCTTGGTCTTGAGGCGTCTTATTTCATTGGTCGCCGCTTGACTCAGTGTAATCATCGGTTTTGTCCTGGCTTAGAAATCGTCGTCACTTGGGGCAAAAAAAATTTCCTCCCTTAGTATTAGGGAGGAGTTCATTTAGCGTCAAGCTAGTACAGCACAGTGTAATAATTAATCACCAATTTACCAAGCTAAACCGATATTAACCTTCGACTTCCCTGGAAGCCGTACTAGCTACTTCGGACAACCCCACCTATTCTGTGTCACACTCGTTGCGGGCATAGTCATCTTCATAGCGAATAATGTCATCTTCGCCAAGGTACTCGCCATTCTGCACTTCTATTAATACCAGCGGAATAACACCTGGATTTTCTAGGCGATGAGCATGTCCTTGAGGCACATAACTGGACTGATTTTGATGAATCAATAATTCCTTATCTCCGCAAATAACCTTTGCCATGCCGCTGACAACAATCCAGTGTTCACTACGATGGTAGTGCATTTGCAGGCTGAGGCGATGACCGGGCTTCACCTCAATGCGCTTAATCTTGTATCCTCGCCCCTCTTCCAGAACAGTAAATGAACCCCAAGGTCTTAGTTCTGTAGCGGCAGCGCCTTCGGCAGTCAACGATCTGGGCAGGGTAATCGCCGAATCTTGAGGAACTGCTTGCTGAACCATAGTATTTCTCCTGAAAATAGTTACGGTAGTGAAGTACCCCAACTTGCTTCGCTGAAGTTGGGGAACCTCCAACTTCTTAAAACAAGGACGGTCTTATTCGTCTTTAGGGTTTCCCGCTTCATCCGCCGATGCCTCCAAAGGTTGCCCTTTATTGGTCTTACTCAGCGTCCACAGGCAGCCGCCTGCCTCCCGCAGGCATTAATTGTGATCAAAAGGTTAAATCGGGTATTTAGCTATTGCCCGGTTATCAACAACACAAAAGCCAACTACAGTTAAGATTAGCAAATTCATCTTAGATTTTGCACCCATTAGGGGATAGATACGTCAAATTGTAGAAAGTCTTCACATTGAGAGACTTGAGCTTTATCGAAACTTTAGATAAAAGCTCTGGCAGATAAAGAAGAAGATGTTAAAGGTTAGAGCTAGCTTAGTGTTCGTCATTTGTAAGGATTTGAGAAATTTTTACATAACTTAACAGGGTTCAGTTGATTTCCAGCAACCTACTTAGGGGAAATTGGGTCGAAAGAGTCCCAAAGCATTGTGAACCCGGGCGGCTGTGTAAGGAGAACGATCCAGAAGATGACCCCCTAAATAGAGTCCAGTGGAACTCCCACCATCGAGATTCAGTGCATCAACGGCTCCGAGTTGCTGCATCAACTGTGCTGTTTCGGTTAAGTTGGGACCTCTACCACCGAGGCGATTGTGCATGGCGGCAATAATTAGTGTGCCATTTGCCGTGATCCCGATCGCACTCCGAATGGCGGCTTGTTGAGCAAAGGCATCACTAAACTTTTCAGCTTGGGCATCTAGCACAATTTGGCGATTTTGCAGTAACAACGGACCAGCACCGAGGATATGAGGATAATTATTAAACTCAATCGGCAAGGTTTTCTGTTCAATCTGAACTTGTGTGCCAATCGTGAGAGTACTTACCGCAACTTTTGGATCACTGCCTCTATCTATGAGAAGATAGCCATTAACTGGAATAGGAAACGACTCCTTACCCGCTAAACCTCCGGGTAATTGAGCCGTAATCTGGTTATTTTGCACAACCGAGATCACTTCATTATCGGTTAACGGGGTGTAGATTGCGCCCCACTCTGGAGTATAGCGAGATATCCCGGCTTGCACATAACCGCTATTCAGGAACAGAATCGGAAAACGTTCTCCCTTGGCAGTGATTAAGGTTTCCTGAAGGCTGAGACGTCCAAATTTGAATTGATGCTGATCCGTCCACGCGATCGCACCTCGGTTGAGAATGGGACCAGAATACCAATATCCATCCCGGCGGATCGCACCTAATGGTAATTGATTATTGCGGTTAAAGAAGCCACCATTGATGGCGGCTGAGGCTTGCCACAACTGGGCGGTTTGGATCAGGGGGGCGGTTCCCATTTGAGTTGTGGGATTACTCCAAATCGGTTTCAGGTTGACTTGGGGATTTTTGGGATCAACCTCTAGCCACACCAAAGGAAATCGAGTATCACCCAGGGTCACAGTCCGCTGACGCCACCAGATACCCGGCGCCCACAGAATATCTTTTTCCACCATGGCATCCGGTCGAAGTTCGATGACTAAGCGATTGGGGTTGGGTAAGCTAAAGACGTGTAACCGTAGACCATCTGGAATCGAAACGCCGATAGTGGTTTGGGTTTGATTCGTTTCAACGCGGATAATCGGTTGATTCTCCGGCACTGCATTGTTTTTCTCATCCCCCTCAATGGGGAACGTTTTAAGTGTTGAGTGTGTAGGGGCGGGTTTTACTACTATCATTTCTTGCTTCACCCGGATGTGACTAAACCCGCCCTGACTAAGTTTTGAGTGTTGGGTGTTGAGTGTTGAGTGATTTCCCTCATCTTCCTCATTTTCCACAGGCGGAGGCGGGGTAAACTGTTCAATCACAGACGGATTCGCGATCGCTTCTAATATAATCACCCCTTCACCGGGGCTTCTGCTCACTTGCCAAGGTGTGGGACGATCTAAATCAAGAATCATCCTAAACCCCCACGGGTGTGCCTCTTCCCGGATACTGTCTAATCGTGCGGGTGCAGACGTTAGCGCTAATGTATCTCCTTGGGCTTGGAATTGCCATCCCACCTGTTGGGCAAACTCTGTAATATCTAAATAGCGATAAGCATCACGATGGTGAGCCACCAGAACTAGAGGCGTACTCAGGGGATTAGAGAACCACTGCACAGGTTGTCGTGTCCAATTGCGGGTACTCAACAATTCCAGTCCGAAGAGTTGTTGGATTCCCACATCAGTGATACCCGTGCGTATAACTCCCCCAACTTGCCACTGTTTCCAGGCAAGAGGTAGTATGCGACCATTTAAGGAGAGTTTTGTCCCCCCGCCAACGACTTGAGTCGGGGTTTGAGCGAAAGTTTGCGTCTGAGGTGAGGGAGAAGCCGAGGGAGTCACGGCTTCAGCTTCTACCCATTCGCGATCGAGTTCAAGGGTTGACTGAACGACTAAACGTTGCAGAATTTCCCCCATGGTTAGACTCTCTATTACTAGGGATTTCGCAGAATTAACACGTTTAGCGGTTAAACCTAGGCATGAAGTGCAAATTGCTAAGAGTCCAATCACAATTTTGGCTTTATTCCGTGAGAATCCCTTTGTCATAATCTTGGCTTTAGCGTGAGATGAATTGACGTTTAAACGTACAGATAAACTAATTTCTGTATTGTATGTATATTAGGAAAATTAGTTCAATAATTAAAGCTAAATTCTACATAATCTGTTTTGCTGTTGACAGCCATCTCGGCTCAAAGGTTCCCTGGGAATTTGCTTGTCAGTTAAAATAGTCAGTTCAAATAAAGGGTAGATGGCAGACCTGTCCAGTTTTGAGTTGATTTATAATCGAAAAAAAACGGGAGACTCAAATGACTGTAGCCACGATCGCAACACCCAAAAATGAATCCCCCCTTTTGTTTGAGGGAATGACCTGGAGAGAGTTCAAAGCCGTTGAGCAATTGTTAGACCGCCCAGGATATCGACTTTCTTTTTTAGATGGAGTTTTGGAGATACGACGAATGCCTGGAGAACCTCACCAAACTGTTAAGGAAAGAATTGGTGCATTGTTGGAGTTTTACCTGTTGATGGCAGGATTTGACTTTACTCCAACTGGCTCAATGACGTTGGAAAGTGAAGGAGTCGCCGTCAAGCGAGAAGCCGATGAATCCTATAAACTGGCTCCGGGTCGAACCCATCTCGATCTGGCGATTGAGGTGGTGTTTACCAGTGGCGGTATCAACAAGTTGGAGATCTATAAGCGGCTGAAGATCAAGGAAGTGTGGTTTTGGGAAGATGGGGTGTTAAGCTGTCATGCATTTAAACTGTGATAAGAGCATTACCCTTATTTTTCAGTTTGCGCCCCCAGTTAATAACTAGCTTGTCTTCATTTAAAAGTTGATTTAACAAAGATTCTAACTCTTCAATGGATTCAAACAGCCGATTAGCAATATATTCTTTAGCCGAATGCCAGACTAATTCAATTAAGTTATAATCTGGACTATATTCAGGTAAATATTCAAGATAAATATTTGGCATTTCAGCTTCAATTTTATTAATATACTCTTCTTTTTTGTGAAAGCTGGCGTTGTCTAATATAATAACGATTTTGGCTCCCTTTTCGGCAAAGTCTTCTCTTTTGTTTCCCGCTTCTATCCATTCATTAATTGCCTCTTCATAGAAGCCTTTTAAGACTTTGTAAAAGTTGTCTGAATTGCTTGTATCTAGAAATTCGACAAATCTCTTCTTATCTGAATGACGCATACACCCCATGACATTGACTCTTCCCTTTCTTCGGTCTCCTCTAACTCGTTTTCGCTTTCCTTTTTTACACCAATCTTTTCTTCTAATTACCCTTAAACTAAATCCACTTTCATCCCAAAACCATACCTGAAGACGCTCTGGACTCTCTTTCTCTATTTTTATATATGCCTCTATCTTTTCTTTAAATGCTTCTCTTTTTTGAGAGTTTCTCTTCGCTTCCAAGCTATACTTTGTCCAAAGGTAAGCGTACTTTTTTCTCTCTAATATCCTCCGAACCTGTGAGCCACTTAACTGGATTCCTGTTTTTTCTTCTAAATATTTAGCCAATCTTTGGGTTGTCCATCGACCAAATTCGTATCCGAACTCTTCGGGGCTTTTTTCGATTGTTTCGAGTAAAACATCAATATATTTATCTGTGGCTTTATGATGGTTTCCTGACATTCTTTTATCTCTGAGACTTTCCAAGTTATCTGGGTCTCCATGAACGCACCAATAGCACACCTTGTTTTGGGAGCAACCAATAAACTCGGCGATTTCTTGTTGGGTCTTGCTATCATTCAGCAATAATAGTATTAGGATTCTTTCTCTAATATCTGCATTATTCTCGGTTTTTAGAGCAATTTGTAATTTTTCTTTTTGAGCGGGTTTCAAATAATCTTTGGCTGGCATATTTTTTTTGTTCTTCGGATTTCCTATTTTAATTATACCCTATTTAAATGCCGAACAGCTTAGAGCTTTATCACCTGCGAGGAGAGGGGAAGACACTTGACTATGAACAGATTAAGAGTAGTGAGGAAGTGAAAGGGATTGATCTAGATTTGTTATTACGTTGCATCAATATGGTGAATCATGTAGATGCTATTAAAACATTTCAAAAGGCGCTGCAAAACTAATGTTTTATGGTATATTGTTATCATGGGAAAATGTGTGCGCCTGTAGCTATAGAATTCGCGATCGCACAGGTTGAATCAGTCGCATCGGCTACAGGAAAGTGTTGCAGGATTTTAGCGATCGCGTGAGACCATGAAGCGGGCAAGCACAACAGGTTTAAACAGAACCCAAGCCCGATCGCATAGAGATACATTACCTTTTGCTGGGCTAAATTTCTTGGTGACAGGCTTCCCCGAGAGTGGATGAATTACTCTACATTGATCAATTGTTCAATGTCCTTAAATCAGGGAAAAATGTTATGATTTAAGTATCTTCATTAAATTCGTACCGTTTAACTCAAAAATGTCAAAGGAAAATATAGCCACTGTCATTAAAATTTTAGAATCTCTCCCTGATGCACAGCAGGAGCGAATTATTGAACATTTACGGGACTATATTGCTGATATTGAAGATGAATTAAAGTGGGAGCAATCTTTTCGGAAAACACAAAATAAGTTAGTAGAAGCAGCGAAACTGGCGAAACAACAAATTGCTCAAGGACAGGGGCTTTTCATCCCTCTTTACACTTTAAATGTATTAACGGGACTTAAACAAAAATCAACGCCAAATAAAGCCCAAACTGGCTTTATAAGCGACAAATACGTCCCTATTTTCGTTTAACCAAGCGATAAAAGCACTTGACATTGCTGTACGAAATGCTTCTAAAGCATCAGTAAAACTCCTCAAAGGTTTATTTGCCCATTGCCTTCGGAGTCCTCCTGTTAACTTCTGCCACAAGATAAAGCTATAGGCACAAAATACTAATATAAAATGGCGTTCTAAGCTGGTTTTTACTCGAACTTGATATTCCTTTAGACCTAACCAGCCCTTCGCTTCTCTATAAAATACCTCTACCCAATTTCTTTGAGAATAAGTTTTAGCGACCCATTCTTCTGTTACTTTTTCCTTTTCTACGTTAGTGATTAAATAGTCAATATCTGTCGCCTTTTCAAAACAATTTGCATTCATGACGATAGCAAATGTTTTGTAGTGTTCTTGACGACCTGTACGAGCCTCAACTATTGCTACCCAAACGGTTTTCGGTTTATCTAGATTTAAATTTACTGGCTTGAAAGCCTCTGATGGTAAGCTTTTTGCTATTTCATCTAATCGAATACCTTCACAATTTTCACGCTCAAGTCTTCTGTACACTTTCCGGTTTTTCGCTACACCTCCGATATACTTCAACTTTTTTTCTTCTAATTGCTGCAAGAAACCTTTATTGTTTCCATAGCCGGAATCTATTAAGACAATTCCTGGTCGATATCCTCGCGATAAAGTTTTTTCTATTAACTCCATCGCCAGTTCAGGTTTTTTCTTAAATTCTTTGTCTTCTTTTCCCTCTGGCAACGAACTGGCTGGTTGATATAATTCTATATCTAATGGTAAATTCTTTTTCCCATCATACAAATGAGTTGTTACTGTAACTACACCATTATCTGTTTTTCCGATTTCTCCAATATACTGTCGTCCTACTCCCGCCGTGAAGTTTCCACTTTTTCGGTGTCCTGTATCATCGACAATTAGCGCAAATCCTCTACTAATTCGGCTTTGAGAACATTTGTTCATTACTGAAAGACGCACTTCATTTACTTCACTCGCTTTCCAAGGCGCTTCTGTTATGAAGTGATGCAACCGATTATAAACTATTTTTATATTGTTTTCGGCTATTTGAGATAGGTTTTTCCTCTCACTTTCTCCTAACAATCCTCCTAAATAATTTCTAAATTCTCTTTTTTGGGCTTTGGTTTTAAAGCAATGGTCAAATCTTTGACACCATTTATCAAAGCAATTAGGCATCGCTGCTGGATGAGTCTCTTTCATGTCAAGTCCAGAAAACGTGAAAGACTTGCTACAAATACATTATAACCTGTTTTAGTTCTTTTTTTCGTTCAAGTCCCATTAATCGCGATCAAGATATTTGGTCAGTGAGAATTACCCGAAATTACCGAGCTATTGGAATTTTACAAGAATTTTACAAAAGGATACAGTAACCTGGTTTTGGATTGGGAGTCATGATAACTATGAACAGTTTTTTGGGTAAAATTGGAAGCGAGTTGCGCGATCGCACCCATAAAAATGCCGAATGTCCTACTATCATGAGAGAATAATAGGAATTCCCCTCCTAATAAAAGTCCCCCAAACATCATGGTAGATTGCCGCAACATCGCTATTGCCCTTCTCCCCCTGCTGGGACTAACTACCCTTGCGCCCCAAACCCTTGCCCAATCTATCACGCCAGCCGCTGATGGCACGGGTACAATGATTCAACAGGAGGGTAATACCTACACGATTACGGGGGGTACACAAGTTGACTCTAAGGTATTCCACTCCTTTGGGGAACTCGGACTTTCGCCTAACGAAATTGCCAACTTTCTCTCCAATCCGACTATCCAAACCATTTTCGGGCGAGTTACTGGGGGAAACCCTTCGATTATCCAAGGGTTACTCCAAGTCACCGGGGGCAATAGTAACCTACTGCTGATGAACCCCGCCGGGATTGTGTTTACTCAAGGGGCAAGTTTTAACATTCCTGGCAGTTTAACGGTTACCACTGCTGATGCTATTGGTTTTGAGAGTGGCTTCTTTCCGGCGACAGGCAATGTTAACTATCAAAATCTGGTTGGTGCGCCGAATACATTTGTTTTTACGGGTAATAATGGCAGTATTGTCAATGCGGCTGAACTTGACTTTAACCAAGGAAACTTGGCTTTAATCGGGAGTAGTGTCATTAATACCGGAACCCTCAGCACCGCCAACGGGACAATTACGGTTACGGCTGTACCCGAAAATAGAACGGTGAGGATTAATCAAGCGGGGATGGTGTTGGGCTTAGAAATTAGTCCGGCTGATTTGGAGAGTGGTATTCAGGCGACAGACTTAGCGAGGTTACTCACGGGTTCCAATCTTCAAGACGACACAGGAATCAGTGTTGATGCCAACGATGAACTCAGGTTAACAGATACCAATCATCCCCTAGATACGGCGGGTAATGTGACAATTGCGGGTCAGGTTGAAGGCAATCAAGTCCATCTGGCGGCGGCGAATCAGGTTAACCCCATTGGCAACCCCGAAACCCTTATTCGCACGAATAACGGGGAATACAGCGCCCCTACTGTTACTCGGTTTGCCGCTAATCCAACGGATGCTAACAGCTACATTTTCCTAGATGCAACTGTCCCTGACTACAGTAATTTACTCTTCGGGGGTGAGGCGGGAACGACGACGGTGGTGGTTACGCCGAATGAAAATGGGATTGAGACGATTACTCAAACCCTAACCACACCTGGACTGAGTTTAGTCGATGCGCTGCATATTGTTTCCGAAGGGAGTGAGGGGAATTTCTGGTTAGGGAATGCTTTTGTAGATAGTAACACGATCGGTCAATATCAACCTCAAATTGCGACGTGGAATCAGGGATTGAATGTAGGGGCAGATATTTTACTCTATGCCTGTTTTGTGGCATTGGGGAGTAGTGGTGACGCTTTGCTGAATACCCTGGCACGTTACACGGGGGTAGATGTGGCGGGTTCTACGAATCTGACTGGGTTCGGGGGAGATTGGCAGTTAGAACGGAGTGTGGGGGAGATTGAGGCGACTGCACCGTTTGAGGGGAATGTGTTGGCAAATTATGGGGATACGTTACAGGTATTTACAACTACGAATGGGAATGATGCTGGGATAGGTTCACTGCGACAAGCGCTTCTGGATGCTAATGCTGTTGATGGAGATGATCAGATTCGCTTTATACCTGGGTTAACTGAAGTAACGCTGACATCCGATGAGTTATCTATTGATACCAGGAATGGGGATTTGATAATTGATGGTAATTCCGGTGGTGCGAGTAATGTCATTGTTGAACGCCGTGCTGTCACCGATATTCGCATTCCTCGCCCTTACCTCCCCGCCGCACAACAGCTTTATCAATGGTTAGTTGCTCCCATTGAAGCGGAGTTAAATACCCACCAAATTGATACCATTTCCCTTCTCGTCGATAGTGGCTTACGTTCCCTACCCATGGCAGTACTGCATGATGGGGAGCAATTTCTCTTGGAGAAATACAATGTTAATTTAATGCCCAGTATCTCCTTAACCGATACGCGCTATGTGGATGTAAAGAATCTGGCAGTATTGGCGATGGGGGCATCTGAATTTACCGATCAAAATCCCTTACCTGCCGTTCCGGTAGAGTTAGCAACAATTACTGAGAAACTCTGGCAGGGTCAATCGTTTCTCAATTCCACCTTTACGCTCCAACAACTGAAAGCCGCTCGGAATCAAACCCCCTTTGGCATTCTGCATCTAGCCACCCATGGTGAATTTAAATCAGGGAAACCTGAAAACTCTTATATTCAGTTTTGGCAGACCAAGTTAGCCCTTGACCAAATCCGAGAACTGGGATTAAATAACCCCCCAGTGGAACTAATGGTATTAAGCGCCTGTCGCACCGCTTTAGGAGATGAAGAGGCGGAGTTAGGATTTACCGGATTAGCGGTACAAGCTGGGGTTAAATCTGCCTTGGGAAGTCTCTGGTACGTGAGTGATGAAGCCACATTGGGATTAATGACAACTTTTTATTCCCAATTAAAACAAGTGCCGATTAAAGCTGAAGCATTACGACAAACACAGTTAGCGATGATTCGGGGTGAAGTGCGACTTGAAAAGGGTCAACTGATTACGCCGAATCGTACCATTCCTTTACCGCCCCAGTTGGCTGAATTACCAGATAAAGAACTAACTCATCCTTATTATTGGAGTGCATTTACGTTAGTAGGAAGTCCTTGGTAAAACAGGCGATGGCTACATTGAAACGAGACAAAGCTATCTTAACCTTATAAATATGGCGTACAGCGATTTTACTACCCTCAGCAAAGTCAGAACAACATTTAACCTAACTATAAACGAAACCAGCCGCCTTTTTCCTGACATTGCTCCTCTTGAACCCAGCGACTACCTCAAAACCACGCTGCATGAATTTTTACCTCTTGCTAATGCTATTAACACAGAAAAAGCACGTTCTGAATTAATTATTGCCCCCGTTTTATTAGAAGTCCGGCGACACTTTAACTTTCAAGTCGGCTTCTTTTCTGGCACAGATTTCAACGTAGACCAAACTGTTGGACTCAATGGATACTGTGATTATATTCTCACCGCTTCCCCAGAAATGTATGAAATATATGCCCCAGTCGTTACCCTTGTAGAAGCTAAGAACGAAAATATTAAAAGTGGTTTAGGACAATGCATTGCTGAAATGGTGGCTGCCCAGCGCTTCAATCAACAAAAGGAAATTCCAATTGATGTTATCTATGGCGCTGTTACCACAGGAATGATTTGGAAGTTTATCAAGTTGGTTAATCAAACAGCTTTTATTGATTTAAACGATTACTTTATTAAAGAAGTTAATCAAATATTAGGAATATTATCGACTCCCTTGGCTCAACATCTATCCCATAGAGATGAGCTGTGAACTCATCCACCATGCCATCGACATCGACTCCTGCCGCGCGCGATCGACTTCTGCACGACTTCTGCCCAGTTTACACTTGATATCACCGACTCGGTTAACCTTCAGATAAGCCAGCAACGTCGAAGCATCCAAAACGACTGTCATTCTGTAGCTTCCTTTTTCGCGGCTTCGCAACGTTCAGCGATCAACTCATCGACTAAACGGCGATTTTTGGACACCTGTGCGAACCGTGCCTTCAATTGTTGCTTAATCGTCTCCGGCTTTTCCAGTACCAACCGCCTCCCTGCTCACGAGCAATCAGCCTATCCCCTTCCTCAAATCCCAATAACCGCCACAACGCCACCGGAATTACCAACCACGCCTCAACTGCACGTCTCAACTGCTAGGATGGGAAGCAATACGCTAGACTAAGGTTTACGTCATACCGATGTTCCCCACCCATCTAGATGGTTGTTGTTTTAAGCCATTTGGATCACTTGGCTAATATCCTAAATCATGCCATTGGGGATTGCCATAGCCAAGTATTTTCGATAAGATTAGTCTCCCCATCGAAAGAGCTTCATTTTAGAACCAAAGTTGCTGACCCTTCTGGGTCTGCAGTTTAGTGGCTGATGCTACTCCGTCTGCCAACCGTATATATAAAAATATTAGGACAACCACGCCAACTGGACACGAGATGACTCACACAATGATCACTAGAGAGCGAATTAACGTCAATTATTTCTGTATTTTTCAGTTTTTCAATGGAACTGGCGATGACGTAGCCGACTTGGATAGAACTGAGATTTTGCCGCACTGGTAATCAATGTCTAGTTACCGTAAGGTGGGCGAGAACAACTAACGATAAGACAAGGGTTTCAAGATTTATACCCCTTGCCAACCTTACCTCTAATGACGAATGACCAATAACGAATGACCAATAACACCAGGAACTATATTATGACAAACAGGAGCATCAACCTAAATCAACAGCATCAATCTTGGAATCGAGACGATGTAGCCTATCCAGGACAACGATGGTTAGTTGAAGAACGGGATGCTTGCGGCGTTGGCTTTATCGCCTCAGTCGCAGGTGTCGCTAGCCATGAACTGATTGAACAGGCACTTTCTGCTTTAACCTGTTTAGAACATCGCGGCGGCTGTAGCGCTGACCGAGATTCGGGTGACGGCGCTGGCTTAATGACGGCTATTCCTTGGGGCTTGTTTACGTCTTGGTTTGAGGAAGAAGGAATCACCATGCCACCAACCGATCAGTTGGCGGTGGGTATGGTATTTTTACCCCAAGATGGGACATTGGCGACTAAAGTGCGGGAAATTGTTGCCGGAGTCTTTAAACAAAACGGTTTTACTGTATTGGGTTGGCGTGTCGTTCCCCTAAACGAGTCGGTTGTTGGACCCCAAGCCCTAGACAATCAACCACACATTGAGCAAATTATTGTTAGCTGCCCCAATCAGCCTGGGGATGATCGGGAACGTCTCCTTTATAAGACACGCCGTCGCATCGGCAATGCTTTAGAAGCGGATGGCACCCTCCATTGGTCCGATGATTTATATATTTGCTCCCTATCGAGTCGCACAATTGTCTATAAAGGCATGGTGCGTTCGGCGGTACTGGGTGAATTTTATCTGGACTTAAAACATCCTGAATTTCAAAGCCCCTTTGCTGTTTATCATCGCCGTTTTAGTACCAATACTCTACCCAAATGGCCCCTAGCGCAACCGATGCGGTTATTGGGACATAATGGGGAAATTAATACCCTGCTGGGTAATATTAACTGGATGAAGGCAAGGGAGGCGGATTTATCGCATCCGGTATGGGGGAATGAAATCGAAGATCTCAAGCCCACCGTTGATCCGGATAATAGTGACTCAGCTACTCTAGATAATATCTTTGAGTTACTCGTGCGATCGCGTCGCTCTCCTTTGGAAGCCTTGATGATCATGGTTCCCGAAGCGTACAAAAATCAACCGGATTTGCAGGATCATCCAGAAATTGTTGATTTTTACGAATATTACAGTGGCATTCAAGAACCTTGGGATGGTCCGGCGCTGTTAGTCTTTAGTGATGGTCAAGTGGTGGGTGCAACCCTAGACCGGAATGGACTGCGACCTGCCCGTTATAGTATTACTCGGAATGGTTATGTCGTCGTCGCCTCAGAAGCTGGAGTCGTAGACTTACCCGAAGCGGAAATCGTGGAAAAGGGTAGACTAGGACCTGGACAGATGATTGCTGTGGATTTAGCCAACCACGAAATTCTCAAAAACTGGGAGATCAAACAGCGAGTTGCCCAACGCTTACCCTACGGAGACTGGCTAAAACAGCATCGTCAGGTTTTATCCTCTCAACCTTTTACGGATAATCCCCAACTAGACGCCCAGACGTTACTACAGCAGCAAACCGCCTTTGGTTATACGGCTGAGGATTTGGATATGATCCTGGAACCGATGACCACTCAAGGGAAAGAAGCCACGTTTTGTATGGGGGATGATACTCCCTTAGCCATTCTCTCCGATAAGCCACGTTTGCTTTATGACTATTTTAAACAGCGCTTTGCCCAGGTAACCAATCCACCGATTGACCCCTTGCGGGAAAGCCTGGTTATGTCCTTGAGTATAGAACTGGGTCAACGGGGTAATCTGCTAGATGCCAAACCAGAGTATGCCCAACTGCTGAAACTGAAAACCCCTGTGCTGAATGAAGTGGAGTTAAATGCGGTAAAAACCTCTGGATTTGCCACCACAGAACTCTCAACTTTATTTGAAATTAGCGCAGGTCCGGATGGGCTAAAAAATGCCATTGACCAATTGTGTGACCAAGCCGATCAAGCTGTGAAATCTGGCTCAAAAGTCCTGATTTTGAGCGATAAAATTGGCGGGGGTGTGGGTGAAACAACCAGTTATATTCCCCCGTTATTAGCAGTCGGGGCGGTTCACCATCATCTGATTCGCGAAGGGTTGCGGATGAAAGCATCCCTAATTGTGGAAACGGCACAATGTTGGAGTACTCATCATTTTGCTTGTTTAATTGGTTATGGGGCTTCAGCAATTCATCCCTATTTGGCATTGGAATCCGTGCGTCAGTGGTGGTCTAATCCCAAGACGCAGAAACTGATGGATCGGGGTAAAATTGAGCCGCTGACGATTGAAGAGGCACAGAAAAATTACCGTAAGGCGGTGGAAGCGGGTTTATTGAAAATCCTCTCTAAAATGGGGATTTCTTTACTGTCGTCTTACCAAGGGGCGCAGATTTTTGAAGCCCTAGGAATTGGTGCAGAGGTATTAGATTTAGCCTTTCGCGGTACAACCTCCCGCTTGGGTGGTTTGAATTTGGCAGAATTGGCACAGGAAGTGATGGCTTTCCATCAACGGGCGTTCCCCGATTTGACGGGTAAGAAACTGGAAAATTTTGGCTTTATCCAGTATCGTCCCGGTGGGGAATATCACATGAATAGCCCGGAGATGGCAAAGGCGCTGCATAAAGCCGTGGCGTCTTTTAAGGGTCAAGGTTCGTCGGTCAAAAACTCAAACGGCAAAACCGACAACGAACAGACAGCCTATGACCACTATGAGGTCTATAAAAAATACCTCAAAGAGCGCCCAGTCACGGCGTTACGGGATTTGTTAGACTTCAGGAGCGATCGCGCCCCTATCCCGATCGAGGAGGTAGAACCTGTCGCTGAGATTGTCCAGCGCTTCTGTACCGGTGCGATGTCCTTGGGTTCCCTGTCGCGGGAAGCACATGAAACCTTGGCAATTGCCATGAATCGGATTGGCGGGAAGTCAAATTCCGGTGAAGGTGGGGAAGACCCCGTTCGGTTTAAAATCCTGGATGATGTGGATGATCAAGGAAATTCGCCCACATTGCCTCATCTTAAAGGGCTGCGAAATGGGGATACAGCGAGTTCTGCGACCAAACAGGTAGCCTCAGGGCGCTTTGGTGTAACGCCAGAGTACCTGATGAGTGGCAAACAATTGGAAATTAAAATGGCTCAGGGTGCGAAACCCGGAGAAGGGGGACAGTTACCGGGGAAAAAGGTGAGTCCTTATATTGCTATGCTGCGGCGCTCTAAAGCTGGTGTACCGCTGATTTCACCACCCCCCCACCACGATATCTATTCGATTGAAGACCTCGCCCAACTGATTTTTGACCTGCATCAAATTAATCCAGAGGCGAAGGTGTCGGTAAAATTGGTAGCAGAAATTGGCATTGGTACGATCGCAGCGGGTGTGGCTAAGGCAAATGCTGATGTGATCCAAATTTCTGGTCATGATGGTGGAACCGGCGCATCTCCCTTAAGTTCGATTAAACATGCGGGTGTTCCTTGGGAATTGGGTGTCACTGAGGTACATCGAGCGCTGATGAGGAATCAATTGCGCGATCGCGTGATTTTACGGGCAGATGGCGGCTTCAAAACCGGCTGGGATGTAGTCATGGCGGCGTTAATGGGCGCGGAAGAATATGGCTTTGGTTCTGTGGCGATGATTGCTGAAGGCTGTATCATGGCGCGAATTTGTCACACGAATAACTGTCCGGTTGGGGTGGCGACACAGCAGGATCATTTGCGGAAGCGGTTTATCGGGATACCAGATCATGTGGTCAACTTTTTCTACTTTGTTGCCGAAGAAGTGCGATCGCTCCTGGCACGGTTAGGGTATCGTAAGTTAGACGAGGTAATCGGTCGGGCGGATTTATTGCAGCAACGAGAGGATGTGGCGTTAACTAAGACGTCCACCGTATCGGTGAAATGCTTAACTGATTTACCCGATACGCGCACAGATCGTTCCTTCCTCAACCATGAGCAGGTTCATAGTAATGGATCGGTTCTCGATGATCAGCTATTGGCTAATCCAGAGATTCAAGCCTGCATCGCCAACCAAGGTACAATCACCAAAGACGTAGCGGTATTGAATACTGATCGCAGTGTCGGGACACGTCTAGCGGGCGCGATCGCGAAAAAATACGGCAATAATGGCTTTGAAGGGCAAATTACCCTCAACTTCAAGGGCGCAGCCGGACAAAGCTTTGGTGCCTTTAATTTACCTGGAATCACCCTACGCCTAGTTGGGGAAGCCAATGATTATGTGGGTAAAGGGATGCATGGGGGTGAAATTATTATCACGCCTCCGAGGGAGGTGACATACGACCCAGCAGAAAACGTGATTGTCGGTAATACCTGCCTCTACGGTGCCACAGGCGGTACTTTATTTGCCAATGGCTGGGCGGGTGAACGATTCGGCGTCCGCAATTCTAAAGGTCAAGCCGTGATAGAAGGCGCTGGCGATCACTGCTGTGAATACATGACAGGTGGTGTGATTGTGGTTTTAGGTCGTGTCGGGCGCAATGTCGGTGCGGGGATGACTGGAGGGTTAGCCTACTTCTTGGATGAAAATGGTCAATTCCCCGCAAAAGTCAACCCCGAAATTGTGAAGATGCAACGGGTAACCACATCGGCTGGGGAACAGCAGCTAAAAGCCCTGATTCAAGCCCATGTTGACCGCACCGGAAGTGCTAAAGCCAAGACAATTCTGGAAAATTGGTCGGACTTCTTACCGAAATTCTGGCAAGTGGTGCCACCCTCGGAGGAAGATACCCCAGAAGCCAATCCCGATGCGGTGGCACAACGGGAGTTAAGTCCAGTTCAATAAAACCTCGTAGAGACGTTGCATGCAACGTCTCTACAGTTCCCGAATGCTAGAACCGTCAAGTTTTCACCAATCCTTTTTGAATCGCCAGAACAGCGGCTTGGGTGCGATCGCGCACGTCTAATTTTTGTAAAATGGCATGAAAAATCACAAATCTTCAATCCACTTGCTCCGGGTCAATACCCAACTCTCTCAACCGCTGTGCCAACCTTTCTGCCCGTTGTCGTTCAGCTTCTGCCCGTTGTTCAGCGTCTTGGACTCGTTGTTGAGCCTTTTCTAGGCGTCGTTGAATCTCCACATAACTGGCAAATGGGTTCCCATCAGGACGATAAAGCTGCAACTGTTCCCCAGACAAATCAAAGCGAATACCCAGTCGGGGACTCACCCAATTATTCATCTCGTCAATTACATCCAAACGAGACTCAGAACGCAACCAACCACTCAAATCATTTTTATCCGGATCATACAGATAGTATTCCTCAACACCATAGCGATCGTAAAAGACCTGCTTCTTATTCATTTCCGTTAAGGTATTACCAGGAGAGAGAATTTCAAACACTACCTGCGGCGCGATATTCCCCTCATTCCACTGCTGGTAGGAACCTCTATCGCCCTTGGTAACACCAAAGACAATCATCAAATCAGGGGCTTGACGAATTTTATTATTTCCTTGAACGGGATACCATAACAAATCCCCCGCAACAAACACATTGGCATCATCAGCGAAGAGCCACTCTAAATTGTAGTAGATGATCGTAATCCAGCGAAATTGCTTGGTATTGTCTGCCATCGGTTGACCATCACTTTCCGGGTAAATGACATCTTCTTTTGTCTGATCCTCTAGTCGAAAAACCATAACCCTACTCTCCATTCAAGACTGTCTAAGGCTGCTAGTTGAGAAGCGATCGCTTTATTTTAGACAGTTACGTTTTCACTAATCCTTTTTGAATTGCCAGAACAGCAGCTTGGGTGCGATCGCGCACGTCCAATTTTTGTAAAATGGCATGAACATGAACCCTGACTGTCCCTGTGGCAATATGTAGGAGTTCCCCAATTTCTTGATTACTCTTACCCGCCGCAATCAGCGCCAGAATTTCCTGTTCCCGCTGAGTCAGAGGATTGGCGGACGATTCATCAGTAGATTGGGCAACCTCCGGAGTTTGTTCTCCCACAGCGGCGCGAATTTCACTGGTACTGGTTTTGTCCCACCACGACGCCCCCACCGCCACAGAACGCAGTGCTAAGATTAATACTTCTGCTTCAATGCCTTTGAGACAGTATCCAGAAGCCCCCGCTGCAATTAGCCGCTCAATTAGAGGTTTCTGGGAATGAGAGGTTAAAACTAAAATCGGTAATTCTGGATGTTGCTGCTTAATTTGACGGCAAGCTTCCACACCACCAATTCCTGGTAGTCCCACATCCAACAGTACAGCATCGGGTAGATACTGATTGGTTAATTCCACCGCCGTCTCGCCATCTACCGCCTCTGCGACAATTTCTAATCCGGGTTCTTGCTGCAATCGCGTCGATAGTCCTAAGCGGAACAGTTCATCATCTTCTACGAGTAGAATTCGCATTCGTTATCAATGGATAATTAATAATTGATAATTGACAATTGATTCATTGGGTCTAAGACCTCTTCGTTTACGAAGAAATTTAAAAAGATTTTCATTAATTTCAATCCTCTTCTTTTAAGGAGAGGTCATTATCCATTGTTCATTATCCATTGTCAATTTGTGAATTGTCATTTGTTTATGTCATACCAAATCCGCCTTTATTGCTCCCTGTAAGAGGCGATTGAAATCGCTGCTATACAAACAAAGTCCGCCTGCGCGGACTGGGTTATAACGGGGGTAGCTAACCCTGATTTGGTATTATTCATCATTCGTCTTTAACATAAGCAGGCAGTTGAAACCCAAACAGCGCTCCTTTTGGTTTTCGGTTCTCTGCCCAAATTGTACCGCCATGGGCTTCAATAATCTGCCTCGTCAGGTATAGTCCTAGTCCCGAACCTGTGGCTTGGCGATTGGTGTGTCCTTGATAAAATCGCTCGAATAGGTGAGGTAATTCTTCCTCTGTAATGCCTTGTCCGCTGTCAAGCATCCTGACAACTTGATACTCTCCCAAGGATGCCAGTCTCACTTCGACTTTGCCGCCACGGGGGGAATGGTTGATGGCATTAACGAGTAAATTGGCAAACACTCGCTGCAATTGTAAAGCATCCCCATTCACCCATAAAGAACGGCGAAAGTCCGATTCACTATGATTCAAGAGGATATGTACCCGACGGCTGGCGGCTAAATCGGTGAAGGTGGCAATCACTTCCTCTGCTAACGCGACTAAATTTACAGGTTGGCGTTGGAGTTTTAGCCCCTCGGCATCATTACGATAAACATCCAGCAACGTCTGGATGAGTTGTAATGAAGCATGATGAGACCGATTCATCATCCTCAGCACTTTTTCTTGAGGTGGCGTTATCGTGCCAAATTGACCACCCTCAAACAATTTTATCGTTTCAATCGCTCCCAAGAGGGGGGTTTTCAGGTCATGGGTGAGAGTAGACACAAAATCTTCGCGAATACTGGCGAGTTGGGTTTGGGCTTGCAACTGGGCTTTGTGTCGCGCGATCGCTTCTTCATAGCGGCGGTTGCGATCGCTTAACCAACCTGTCGCGACTAATGCCATCACCGCAATGAATCGATTGGCGACTGTTGCTGGATTGGTTAATTCTAAAGTGGGAACCACCAGATTTAAAAGCGTTAGCACAGAGGCTATCAGCGTGACTTGCAGGGTTGCTGAACGATTTAAGCGGGGGTTCGCCAGCAAAATTGGTCCGGTGTACAGATAGCCAAACACGTAGTCTGAGGGTGTGGCATACTCCAAGGCAATCACCACAGCAAACGTCCCAGCTATCAGCCAACAGGTTTTGTGGTACTGGTTTTGAGGGAAAAATTTCGGTTTTAGAGCCAGTAATCGGCGCAACATTATAATTCGCTTTGTTTATTTTATCCAAGCCTATCGATTACTCCTAATCTAGCCTAAACTTAGTGTTCAGATATCAACTATATCTCCAAGTATATATCTTTAATTAGACCCAGATATTCATTAAATATAAATCCGCATATAATCCGATAAATTTAAGCCATTATTGAAAAAACAAATAAATTTATACTCGATGGATGATGTGCATTTTCTTCTCAGCGTTAATAATTAAATTATTGAAAACTCGCTCACCGTTCCCAGAACAGCTATCGATGCAAAACCATGTTTACATTGTCAATCCACCTGATTCACCATCAAATTCAATGGTATAGCCGCCAATTCGGTATGAATTTTTCGGTTCTGCCGATACCCAAAGAATGCCTACTCCTGAATACGGTGAGACTCACCCATGGAATTGCCTCCACAATTGAAGCAGCAATGAATTACGGACAGGACTTTCTGTTGATCGCTTTGTCCGACGCGATCGCCTCTATTTACGAAGTCCTAAATGACAACAGTGATGCCCTATTCCCGTCGGACTGGATTCGTCCCTTACAAAGGACAAATGATAAATAGGGAGCATGTTAACGCAAGTAGGTTGGGTCTTTAGAACGAAACCCAACGCCACCATTACCGTGAACATGACGTGCTTTCCATGACATGCACCCGATAAATAACGTAGCTTGCTTCTTTTCGGAAGCGAGTATAACGATCACCGCCGTTAAACTTTATTCTCCCCACCTACTGATTTATGTTACAAGGCTTTTTTCAAATTGCCATAATCTTAGCAATATTAGTGGCAATTGTTCCCTTTTTTGGCACCTATATGGCGAGAGTGTTCTTGAGTGAGAGAACCATTCTCGACCCAATCCTGACACCGATTGAACGAGTCATTTATAAGCTAATTGGAATCCGCCCGCAACGAGATATGAGCGGTTGGCAGTATGCCAAAGGCGTGCTGTACAGCAACCTCGCCATGTTTGTCCTGGTGTATTTAATCTTCATGCTTCAGGGTATTCTACCTCTGAATCCCACAGAATTAGATGCACCGAGTTGGGATTTAGCCCTACACACGGCGATTTCCTTTGTCACCAACACCAATCAGCAGCATTACTCTGGCGAAACCACATTCAGTTATGCCTCTCAAATGCTAGCGCTGGGGTATTTAATGTTTACCTCAGCCGCGACAGGTTTGGCAGTAGGAATCGCATTTATCCGAGGGTTAACAGGTAGATCATTAGGGAACTTCTATGTCGATTTAACCCGATCAATCACCCGAATTTTACTGCCGATTTCTCTAGTTGGGGGATTAGTCTTACTCATCCTCGGTATCCCAGAAACCTTAGCTGGATCTGCGGTTGCCACCACCTTAGAAGGTGCCACCCAATACATTGCCAGAGGTCCAGTTGCTCACTTTGAAATTATTAAAGAACTGGGCGAAAACGGGGGAGGATTTTTTGGCATCAACTCAGCCCATCCCTTTGAAAATCCCAACGGTGCGTCTAACCTGATTGAAACGATTATCATGTTGGTTATTCCCGCCGCACTCATTTACACCTACGGCATCTTTACTAATAACAAAAAGCAAGGCTGGTTACTCTTTGGCATGGTCTTTTTGATCTATACCGTCCTGATTGTCGTTGCTGCCATGGGTGAGTATCAAGGCAATCCCTTAGTCAACAATCGTTTAGGCGAACTGACAACAAACTTAGAAGGAAAAGAAGTGCGCTTTGATTGGGCATTAACAGCACTTTGGGCAGTGTCTACCACAGGAACGATGTGTGGTGCAGTGAACGGAATGCATGATTCATTGATGCCACCCGGAGGTTTTACCACCTTATTCAATATGTTCCTACAAATTGTTTGGGGGGGTCAAGGAACGGGAACTGCCTATCTGTTTACCTTCTTAATCTTGACGGTATTTCTCACCGGATTGATGGTGGGGCGAACCCCCGAACTCTTTGGACGCAAGATTGAAAAGCGGGAAATTATTCTGGCGAGTGTGATTTTGCTAGTCCACCCGATTATGATTTTGATTCCTGGTGCGATTAGTATTTCCTTCGCTGATACGGTGGGTTTGCCAGAGGTAGAAACCCTAGCCGGAATTACGAATCCCGGCTTTCACGGCATCTCCCAAGTTATTTACGAATATGCCTCTGCCGCCGCCAATAACGGGTCAGGATTTGAAGGATTAGCTGATGGTACGTTGTGGTGGAATTTGACAGCCAGCATTAGCCTCTTGGCAGGACGCTACATTCCCATTATTGCCCTATTGCTGTTAGCCGACAGTATGTACCGTAAACAGCCTGTACCCGAAACAACAGGTACGCTGCGGACAGATACGGGATTGTTTACCGGTGTAACGGCTGGCGTGATTCTCATCCTTGGCGCCCTCACCTTCTTCCCCGTACTTGCCCTTGGACCGATTGCCGAAGCCTTTCAAATTGCCGCTGGCGGTTAATATTCAGCCTTTCATCGCCCTGACTAAACCCATTCATTATCCATTGTTACGGTATGAAAACGAAACAACCTCTGGAAACACCCCAAAAACAACCTCGCCGTCGTGAAAACCGACAGCAAAATAAACGACAACAGCGAGTGAATACAAAAGGACTCTACAAACGCGCGTTAGGGGATGCCTTCGTCAAGCTGAACCCCCGCGTGATGATGAAAAACCCAGTCATGTTTGTGGTTTGGGTGGGTACAATTATCACCATTTTGCTGGCGCTATATCCGAGTTTATTTGGTCCGGTTCCTGGAGACAATCAGCGCTTATTTAATAGTCTGGTTGCCATCATTCTCTTACTCACTCTTCTATTTGCCAATTTTGCCGAAGCCGTGGCAGAAGGGCGGGGTAAGGCACAGGCAGATTCCTTGCGTTCCACTCAATCCGATACCGTCGCCCGGAAACTTTTGCCTGATAATACGGTGGTAGAGGTGAGTTCCACCGAATTGCATAAAGGTGAAACCATTAAAGTGATTGCCGGTGACATCATTCCCGCCGATGGGGAAGTGATTGAAGGGGTGGCTTCGGTTGATGAATCCGCTATTACTGGGGAATCAGCCCCGGTTCTCAAGGAACCCGGTTCAGATGTGGCAAGTTCTGTGACAGGGGGAACCCGGATTCTATCTGATGAACTGATTATCCGGGTAACGGCAGAGCCCGGTCAAGGATTCCTGGATAGGATGATTGCTTTGGTGGAAGGGGCAGAACGCAGCAAGACGCCGAATGAGATTGCTTTAACGGTGTTGTTGGCGGTTCTTACCCAGGTGTTTTTAATTGTAGTCGTTACAATTCCCTCAATTGCTAATTATGTGGGTTCACCAGTGGGCGTGGTTACCTTAATTGCCCTATTGGTGGCGCTAATTCCGACAACAATTGGCGGATTACTCAGCGCGATTGGTATCGCCGGGATGGATAGAGTTGCCCAGTTTAACGTAGTAGCCACCTCGGGACGGGCAGTGGAAGCCTGTGGTGATGTGAATACTTTGGTTCTGGATAAAACTGGCACGATTACCCTGGGGAACCGCTTGGCTGAGGAGTTCATTCCCGTAAATGGTCACTGCGTTGTCGAGGTTGCCGATGTCGCATTAGCTGCCAGTATCTTTGATCAGACGCCGGAAGGCAAGTCGATTGTGAAACTGGCACATCATATTGGTTCAGCCATCACCTTTGACCGCAACGCGGCGGAAGGGGTAGAGTTTACGGCGAAAACTCGTATGAGTGGCACAAATCTCCCCAATGGGGACGAGGTACGCAAAGGCGCCGTGGATGCGATTAAGGGATTTGTGCGGTCTCGAGGCGGTCAATTTGCATCTGACTTAGATGAAGCTTACGAACGGGTTTCTCGCTTAGGAGGTACTCCCTTGGCGGTTGCCTGTGGTGAGGATATTTATGGCGTAATTTACCTCAAAGATATCATCAAACCGGGAATGCGCGATCGCTTTGACCAGTTGCGACGCATGGGGGTTAAGAGTGTGATGCTGACTGGGGATAACCGAATTACCGCCTCGGTGATTGCCCAAGAAGCCGGAGTGGATGACTTTATTGCCGAAGCGACACCGGAAGATAAAATCGCCGTGATTCAACAGGAACAAGCGGCGGGTAAATTGGTGGCGATGACGGGGGATGGGACGAATGACGCCCCAGCCTTGGCACAGGCAAATGTGGGATTAGCCATGAATTCTGGCACGCAAGCGGCAAAGGAAGCGGCGAATATGGTGGATTTAGATTCTGATCCGACTAAGTTAATTGATTTGGTCACTATTGGCAAACAGTTGCTGATTACGCGGGGGGCGTTAACTACCTTTTCTTTGGCAAATGATATCGCTAAATATTTTGCGATTATACCCGCCATGTTTGCGGCTGTTGGTATTGGCAATCTCAATATTATGGGGTTAGCCAGCGCTCAATCTGCCATATTAGCGGCGCTGATTTACAATGCCTTGATTATTCCTGCTTTAATTCCTTTGGCATTAAAAGGTGTGAAGTTTAGACCCTTAAGTGCCAATCAATTATTGCGACGAAATATATTGATTTACGGGTTAGGGGGAATTGTTGCACCGTTTATCGGAATTAAAGGGATTGATTGGTTAATAGCGGCTGTTGGATTGGCGTAGCACCACTATTTAAAAAGGAGATAACAGATGAAACCAGGGAAGGATTTAAACGAAATTGTACCTAGAGACGTGAGTGAACTGATTGAGTTAGTCCAAGAACAGTGGCAAGGCAATCGCTTACCGATTCAACTCTTTCTACTAATGTGCTTAAATCTCGCGATCGCGCCAGCCGTCTATGCCACGACAGGGAATGAAATTACCCGCCAAGCGGCTTATGCGATCGGCATTTTGGGCATTGTCACTCTGGGACTATCCGTGTACTTATTTGTAGTTATTTTTCAACCGGAGCGATTTTAATCATGTGGAAAGAACTTGTTGAAGAAATTCGGAGTAGAATAGCCAATTGGCGAATCAAGCGTCAGTGGCGGCATGTATGGTTAGAACGGTATCAGAAGAAACACCAGAAAAAACAATCAAAGACATCTGAACCGAACCAGCCGAATAAAATCTGTCAATTCCGTTAATTTGCCTCAGAAATAGGGGGAGCATCTTGCTCCCTTAACCTACCCTACCAGCACTACCCATTCATCATTCAAAACCATGTCTGTCATTCGAGAAACGATTACAGGAATTCGTGCCACGTTAGTTTTGTGGATTTTGACCGCCCTAATTTATCCCTTTTTGATGATTTTTATCGGTCAAGTATTTTTTCCCTATCAAGCCAATGGCAGTTTGATTACCAATAACCAAGGACAAGTCATCGGTTCAGCGTTGATTGGTCAATCTTTCTCCTCTGAACAATATTTCTGGAGTCGTCCCAGTACCGTAAACTACTCTGAAGGGGAAGATGCGGCACCAACTGGTATTTCGGGTGCGAGTAATTTAGCACCCAGTAATCCAGAATTAATCATACGAGTTCAGGAAACCATTGATCAACTTCAGGAAGCAGGAATTGAGTCAACGGCTGATTTAGTTTATGCCTCTGGTTCGGGTTTAGATCCGCATATTAGCATTGAGGCAGCCAGAAGACAAATTGAGCGGGTTTCCCAGGCACGTTCCCTAGAAACCAATCAAGTCGAGACTCTCATTCGTCAATATACAGACAGTCGATTTCTCGGCATCTTTGGTGAACCCGGAGTGAATGTTTTAAGGCTGAATTTGGCACTCGATGCGCTGTAATCGATAAACCTCAAGGGAATATATATTCCTACAGTATAGGTCATGAAACTGCGAACAAAAATTCTAGCGGGTTATGGTGCTACCTTACTATTAGTTGTTCTCGTTTGTGGCTGGGGTGTGGTTAATCTTCGCCGTCTAGGTAAAACGAGTGAAGCCATTCTTAGGGAAAACTACCGTAGCATTCTGGCAAAGGAAGTAAGTTTACATTTACATTACCCATTTTTAAGCAGCTCCACATTTAATTTTCCTGAATTTTCTAGCCACGACAATCACTTTATCTGCAAAACAATTCACGTTAAATATGGAATTAATTACTCCTTATATCACGCCAACAAAGGAAACAAAAACGATGAATAATGCCAACATTTTAATTGTGGATGATGAAAAAAACATTCGACTAACCATTGCTCAGTCATTAGACCCATTAGGGTATCAGGTAGGAACAGCAGACAATGGAGAGGATGCTCTATTACAGTTACAATCTCAAGAATATGATCTGATTCTGTTAGACCTAAAAATGCCAGGAATGAATGGATTAGAAGTGCTGCGACGTGCTATCGAGATACATCCAGATATTAAAGTTATCATTATTTCCGCACATGGCACGATTGAAGATGCTGTTGAAGCGATGAAGCTAGGCGCTGTCGATTTTTTGCAAAAGCCGTTTACTCCTAAAGAACTGCGTGATCTTGTTTTCCAGGTTTTAGAGATTGAATCCTCTAAAACCAATGAATCATCTAGCTATAAAAAGGAAATAAATATTGCCAAAAAATGGCGGCGTAAACGGCAATTCAACAAAGCAATTGTCCATGTTAAACAAGCCATTGGTTTAGATCCATCTCTACCCGATGCCTTTAATATGTTGGGTGAATTACAGGAAATTGAAGGCGAGTTATTGGAAGCGTTAAAAAATTACCGAGTTGCTCTAGACCTTGATCCCACCTACAAACCGGCACAAGCGAACCTCAAACGAGCCACACAATCCCCCAAAAGCCGTCCTCCGTTGAGTTAACGCCATGCGGAAGTTGATTCTATTTTTGACCACCTCCTTTCTAGTCAGAGTTCTAATTTGGATTCCGCTGCGGTTTCTATTTCTCAGGCTCTTTGGATTATACGTCGGGAGTTATCTGTTTAACTTTTTTGGAGGTCTTCTATTTCTCTATTTTTTAGAGCGGCTTTTTGTCCTATTTCAAGAAGATGATGGTCGAGGTTTAATTGGCGTGTTTATCCCGGAATGGATAGAACAACCTGTTGCTAAGGTGTTTTGGCAAATCACTCGACCTGTGCGAAAACAATGGTTTATTTATAAACACGGCTATTCTCCACAGGTTAAACCTAAAAAAGAACCCGTCCAAAACTAAATTATTGGTTACTTGTAAAATAGACATCCTTAAGTAGAATGCTCCTACTGACTTATCTAGCTCAAGTCTTACCCGGACCGATTACTGACCCCGTAGCCGTTTTCCTCACCATTTTGGCGATTATGTTAGTCGCTCCGCTTCTATTTGAGCGGCTGCAACTCCCTGGGATTGTCGGGTTAATCCTGGCTGGTGTGGTGGTTGGACCCCATGTTCTAGGTCTGCTGGAACGCGACAGTACAATTGTTCTACTAGGAACCGTCGGGTTGCTATTTTTGATGTTCATGGCGGGGTTGGAAACCAGCCTAAATGACCTTAAAGACAATGCTAGTAAAGCCGTTATTTTCGGGTTAACTACCTTTACTGTGCCGATGGTACTGGGGACATTTGCCATGTTGGTGTTGGGATATGGCGTCTTAGCCGGAATACTGGTAGCCTCCTGCTTCGCGTCTCATACCCTCCTAGCATTACCCCTGTTGAACAAGCTGGGAATTATGCGAACTCAGGCTGTAACCGCGACTCTAGGAGCAACCTTAATTACCAATGTATTGGCATTATTAGTATTAGCCGTTGTCCTCAAAGCAGCTAGCGGAACACTCACCCTCAGTTTTTGGTTATTTCTGATTCCAGCGCTTTGCATTTATACATTTGCCACCCTCTGGGGTGTTCCTAAAATCGGTCGCTGGTTTTTTCGACGGTTTGGACATGACGAAGGTGCAGAATTCATCTTTGTTTTGGCGACATTATTTGTCATTTCTTATCTGGCAGGTTTGATTGAAATTGAACCCATTATTGGTGCATTTTTAGCGGGAATTGCCCTGACGCCACTGATTCCCCAACTGAGTCCTTTGATGAATCGGATTCAGTTTATTGGTAACACCTTATTTGTGCCATTTTTTCTGATTTCCGTAGGAATGCTGATTAACCCTTTGGTGTTAATCCAGCAACCTAAATCTATTTTAATTGCTGCTGTCATTGTTGTCGTTGAAGTCATCAGTAAGTTTCTGGCGGCTTGGGGAACAGGGAAGTGGTTTGGCTTTCGATTTCCCAGCATCATGGTCATGTTTGGTTTGTCCATGGCTCAAGCCGCTTCCACGCTAGCCGCTATTACAGTTGCCTATGATGTCGAACTGGTTGATGAGTTAACCGTTAATGGCATTATTGCCATGATCCTAGTGACTTGTATTGCTTCACCCTGGATCACTGAGCGCTGGGGGAAGAAAGTCGAAACTGTCCAAACTCTCTCAGTTGAAACCGAAAGTTCTCAGCGATTGGGGAAGCGCGTTCTCGTTCCGGTTGCTAATCCCAACACTGAAGATAACCTGCTGCAATTGGCATTAATCTTGGCAAAAACTGCTCAAGGAACATTACTCCCACTTCATGTGATTTCCGATAAATATAAACCTGTAACTCCCCAAGCCAAGATGCTACAAACCCAGCTCTTAGCCACAGCAGAAGCCATCGCTCATGCCGCCGTAACTCAGGTGGAGTCAATTGGTCGAGTGGATGATGCAATTGACAGAGGAATTACCCGCACAGCATCAGAACGTGATGCTAGTCTGATTATTTGTGGGTGGAAAGGATACTCAACTACACGCGATAATTTTTTTGGCAGTGTTATCGATAATGTAATCCAGCGCTCCCCTGTCCCCGTATTAATTAGTCGGTTTTCCCAACCGATTGAAAATACCCGACGAGTTCTTTTAGCCGCAGACGCTCAAACTACGTCATCGGCTACATTTAAACAAACCGTAGAAGTCGCTGATAATTTAGCCAAAGAACTCAAAGCAACCCTCCAACTTGTGGTAGTTGCGACTCACTCGAAACCGTTCAAGCTACAGCCAGAATCAGTTGGGTTAAGTATCGATACTCCACTAATGCAAGTGCGGGGAAATTTTGTCAAAAAAGTTTCGCGCCTGCTGCAAAGGGATGATTTGCTGATTTTAATGGCATACACGGATTCTACTCGTTTATTAAGTTTGCCAGGGCAACTAATGGAACCCGAGGCGATCGCACGAACTCATCCCGATACCTCGATGATTGTGGTTCATTTCCCGAAGACTATTTTATAAGTTAACTTCTACTTTTTGATCCGCGATGATTAGTAAAGACGAACTCACCCATTTATCCGCTTCCCCTGAATCTTCCGAACCCCCTACACGCCGTCGCGCAAAACACCGTCTGTATGTCGGTATGGCACCGGGCGTGGGTAAAACCTATCGAATGTTACAAGAAGCGCATCAACTTAGAGAAGAAGGAATTGATGTCGTTATTGGGTTATTAGAAACTCACGGACGTCAGGAGACAGCAGAAGCCGCTGAGGGACTAGAAATGGTTCCCCGTTTATCTATATGTCGAGGAAACACAACGCTCAAAGAAATGGACACCAATGCAATTCTGGCGCGTCAACCGCAACTGGTGTTAGTTGATGAACTCGCTCATACGAATATAAAGGGTTTGCCTAGGGAAAAACGTTATCAAGATGTTGAAGTTATTTTAGATGCCGGGATTGATGTTTTTTCTACCGTTAATATCCAACATTTAGAAAGTCTCAACGATTTAGTTGCCAAAATTACCGGGGTTGTCGTGCGAGAACGAATACCCGATCGCCTCTTGGATGAAGCTGACGAAGTGGTTATCGTTGATGTCACGCCAGAAACCTTAGAAGAACGATTAATCGAAGGGAAAATTTACGCCCCTGAAAAAATAGAACAATCTCTACAGAATTTCTTCCAACGCCGAAACTTACTCGCCTTGCGAGAATTGGCACTGCGGGAAGTGGCTGACAACCTAGAAGCCACCGCTGAAAAGTCTGCCCTCACCGGCAAATTTTACAGCGTTCACGAACGGGTGTTAGTTTGTGTGTCAACCTATCCTAATTCAGCTCAACTGCTGCGACGGGGGGCACGGTTAGCGACTATCATGCGAGCGCGTTTATATGGATTGTTTGTGGCTCACCCTGAACAGTTTCTCACCAAAGATGAAAGCCTCTATATAGAAATGTGTGAGCATTTTTGTCAGGAATTTGGGGGTGAATTTTTACACGTCACCAGCACCAATATTCCCAAGGCGATCGCGAAAGTAGCACATAACTACCACATTACTCAAGTCGTGGTGGGACAAACTCATAAATCCCGATGGCAGTTAGCGTTACGAGGTTCTCCTGTGAAGCAGTTGCTGCGGTATCTCAAGGATGTTGACTTGCACCTCATTGCCACCTAGACTAATTGGAGTTCCCTACCCCCACCGCTTGCACTTATTCAGCAGTCCTTTGCTGTTTTTCCTGGCAAATCCTCAGCCAGAGGGAACAATCAAGTCTCGTTTTCGCTCATAATTTTAGTATGGAGAGAAAAATATCTCCTTAATCTGTACTGCGATACCATCGACCTTTTGTAGAACAAAGCACTGCCATGGTTCAATACTCCATTAGTGCCACGAACAATCCCAACAAGCCGATCAAACTGTGTATCTGGGAACCTGCTGTGCTGAGTGACTCTCGGGTTCGACCCTTTCAGTTTAAAGCGAATTATACTTGTGAGACTCTACCAGAAGCCATGGAGATTCTCCGACAAGTTGAGGCTCAATCCCAGTCATACGAGGCAGTCGCCTAATCAAACAAAGTAGAATAGAATCCTAGGGTGGGCATGAGAGCATGTCACCTTTGTCGCCATCGTTAGCCTGCTGGGTAACGCTTACGCTCTACCCAACCTATAAGAATTTTGTGCAGAACTGACATGATCCCACAAGAGATGCGATCGCGCCTTTTTTCTGGTATACTTGTAGAGTGGGAAAATGTGTGCGCCTGTATAGAGAACTGTAGAGAGAAAGTCACTTCCGTTCTGTGGGTAGGTGCAGGGAAAAACGTTCAAAGGCTTAGAAGAATAGCACTTCTGACGCGACAGGCAAAGGAACCTTAGAGCGGATTTAGGCACTCACATTCCCTGATGTGCTGCTGTTGAAGATTTGTTGGGCGGTGAGTTGTAACTCAGGGAAGATGGAGGAGACGAGCAAATCGTCACTCCGAAATAATTGCTTTTGATACTCGTCTTCGACTAGGGTACAAATTGTCAGGGTTGGCTGTTTGGGTTTGCCGATATACTCTCTACCGCCAATTCCCAGGTAGTCTACAATCCAATACTCAGGAATTCCTAAAATGGCATAGTCTTCAAGTTTTCGAGCATAGTCATTTTGCCAATTAGTGCTAACAACTTCCGCGACTAGCTTGATGGTGCTTCCCAGAGTGATGACAGGTTCTTGTTGCCACAATGGTTCATGGATTAATCGGGTTTGATCTAAGACAATGACATCGGGGCGAAATGCAGTATCTGTTCCTAAGAGTTTGATCAGACAGCGATGAGGAATAAAATAAGGGGTATCTTGACGATCAATCTCGACGTTCAGCTTGCGCCCAACATAGCTGGCAACTTGTTCATGGGGTCCAGTGGGTTCCATTTCGATTAATTCCCCATCAATAAGTTCATAGCGATTGTCGTCGCCATAGCGAGTGATGAATTCATCAACGGATATTAGTTTCAGTGGTGATTGAATCATCCCGTCTAACCCAGGTTCTATTAAGGCAAGTACTGCCATCGTAATCTAAACTCCCGTTCAAAACTCAAAACGGCTAAAATCGCCGCCGATATTCAATAATCGCCCAACTATCTTCCGAAAAATCAGTCCCCCCCCGCAACAGCACATCATCATTCACTCGATAGCGCAGGTTGTACTGGAACGGTTCCCCAGTGGTTAACTCCTTCAACACCGAAACCGAGAAACTTTGCGTGATATCAATCCCCGCCTCAGCCGCAAACCCTAAACTCGAACTCCGCTGTTCATCATTGGGAATAATCGTCGGAAACAGACGAAATTCACTCAACGGTAACGTATCCGCAATAAAATTCCCCACCGGTCCCAACACCGCTGAACCCGCCAGATTCGCCAACCCCAACGTACTATCCCCTCGCCCTAAAGTATCCACAAAACCCCCACCCAACAGCGCCACAATTTCGGCTTCGCTGCGTGCCGGTGTACTCGTCAATTCCAACTGATCCTCCAGTCGAGACGCCGGTCCTTCCACCTGGGCGACAACCCGAACTGTTTGCACCGTACCCAACTCAAACTCCGGCACATCCGCAATTTCCGCCGTCTGGGCGGTAGTGGGGAGTCGCCGTTGAGTGGCTTCCGCCACTGATGCAACTAACCGTACATCTAAAAAGGGATTAAGTCCTTGACTGGGAATAAATGTAGCCGTCTGTTCATACCCCCGCGCCAACCGGAATTGAGTCGTAAATAAATTCACCTGACCCCGCCGCAGGCGAATCACGCCGTCGGGTCTCAAATCATCTAAAGTCCCATTCAGCGTTAGAGTCCCTTGGGCAAGGAAATTCAAAATTGGCGCCTTTCTAATCTGAATATCTTCCACTAGGGTAATTTTTAAGTCATTAAACTCGAAAACAATACCCTCCTCCGTGTCACCCCCAGTTCCTACACCAGTTACCGCACCGCCATCTTGCTCAGGTAGTGGTACAGTACCATCAACTAAGTTAATTTCACCACCAATTGTGGGATTCAACGCTGTCCCAGTTAGCACCACCTGACTTTGTTGGATCTGACCTCGATATAGGGCTTTCAGGTTAATTGCCAGTTCCCCAATATTTACCGTGAGTGGATTGGGTTGAGGGATAGGTTCAGAGATGGGTAGGGTTCCCGCTGCTGTAATTTGACCGCCACCATAGTTCGCCGTCAAGCCATTCACATCAACCTGGTCAAAGTTGAACTCAATTTCCCCTGTCACATCAGTCAGGGGTTCGGGTAGGGCTTGCGAGGCGATTGTTGCCCCTTCCACGATGGCAACTCCTGCTGCCCTCACTCCTGTGGGACGCCCTTGTTCTTGGTTAAAGTTGCCTTGAATATCCAAATTAACGCTTCCGGTTCCCCCTCTCCAGACAACTTGCTGGCGGGTGAGGATATTCAATAAAGCTAGCCCCTCGTCTTCCACATTCACACTCAGGCGAAGTTCCTCACTCTCTGGGGCGACGGCTTCTCTTAAGGGTAACTGGTAAGGGATACTCCCCTGAACCACCAATTGAGGTTCACCCTCGTCTGTGGGTATACTTTCGGCTAAGAACCGCAACCGGGCATCACTGTAACTGAAATTCCCCTGCAAGGTTTCAATAGCTTCTTGATTCAGCGTCGCATCGGTTACCGTCACTGCTCCTCTGGCTTGGGGATTCGCTAAATTCCCCGAAAGGGTGGCTGTAGCGTCCAGACTCCCACTAATAGGACCGATCGCAGGCGGTAAATCCACCACGTCTCGGATTAGGGCGATGGGGAAATTTTCGAGACGTAACTGACCCGATTGCGTCTCTCCACCGATAGTCCCAGAAAATGTGGCAAAACTCTCTCCCGATTGTAAGGTGATCGGCAGCAGAGTCAGTACTCCCTCTTGGAAGCTGCCTTGAAGCGTTGCCTGGTTAACCTCATAATCACCCCATTCCCAGTCTTGTCCCTGGAGGTCAAATTTGGCATTAATTCCCGATGCCAACGAGCCACTAATTCGTACCTCACCACTAAATGTGCCATCTAACTCGTCTAAATCAGGCAGAATCTCCGCTTCTTCCTCCGCCTGTTGCTGCTGTCGCAGCAGGGTTTCAATTTCTGCAAGTCGGCGCAGTTGGGTTTGCAGTTTGGCTTGGGGCATTCCCACTTGGGCGATATCCAAGGGTGCGGTGGGGGTGGTGGGTGGTGTTGTGGTCAGGTCGATTAACTGTAAGCCCGCCACCAAGGTTTCCAGTTGTCCCTGTTCAATATCCAGCGTCCCTTGAAATTGAGGACCCGTGGGCGTTTGGGTAATTCGACCCGATAGGCTATACAGATTTTCCCCTGGTGCCGCTTCCCCTGGCAAACGACTGCCAAAAATTGGACCTGCTAATTCTACTTGGTCTAAAGCCACATCAAAGGTATTCAAATTGATCGCCAGTTCCCCGGAAATATCACCCACCAAGGGTTGAGTCTGCAGGGCGACAGGAACCGGGGCGATATCTTTAATCAAGGCGATGGGAATATTTTCAGCATTCACCCGTAGCACATCACCCTGGCGTGTCCCGGTAGCGATCGCGTCCCCCCGACGAATGTTAAAGGATACGGGGAGATAATCTGATCCTAGGGCTAATTCAATCTGATCGGTCTCACCTTGCAGATCGAGTTCTACGCCTTCTCCGGGTATCACCGTCACAGGACCTGCGAGTTCCTCTTCAAATGCCAAACCACTAACAGCAAAATTCTCCAGTTCGACATTCCCCTGAACAAGCGGATTCGTCAGATTCCCCGCGATAGTACCCGTAAAATCCGCCAATCCCGCCACATTCACATCCGCTGCGGCTGGGGGTAAATACGCCGAGAGTTCGGCTAAATCCAAATTATTTGCCGCCACATCCAGGTTAAAATTTCCTATCGCCCCAATTCCCTGATCCAACTGGGCGGGATTCACCCCAATAAAACCACTGGCAGACAGTCCCTCAGCGGTTAACTGTTGCAGGTCTATCCCTTGACCTGTCCAACGAAATGTGGTATTTAGGGGACGGTCAATCAGAGCAAGTCCTTGACTAAATTGCAGTTGACCAGCAGCCGTTAGCGATCGCGCGATCGCTTCCGGGGTCAATGTCTCCAGACTGGTTGATACATCTACATTTCCGCTGACAGTTCCCGATAACTGTTCCCCAAACCGTGCCAATTCAATCCCTTCCGGCGCCAGTCTCGCTTGTAGCGTCCCATCCCTTAACTGCACCCCTGTTGCCCTCACCGTACCCCCCGCCACGGCTAATCTACCCTGACCTTGGGCTCGAATCTGATCCAGTGCCACCTTCTCAACAGACCCCGATAGATCAAAATTCCCACTAAACGCCCCAGCCAATTGCGGCGGTAAATCCGGCACTAACCTGTCCAACTCCAGCCCCGCCGCCTGTACATCTGCCTGCCAGCGTCCGGCGGCGAGATTAATATCCCTTGCCCGGACAACACCCCCTGCCAGGTCAATTAAAGCATTCCCATCTCCCCGAATCGTTTCCAGCGCCACCTGCTCCACACTCCCAGAAAGATTCATGATTCCGGTTAAATTTCCTGACAATTGCGGCGGTAAATCCGGCACTACCCTAGCCAGTCGCACACGATTCGCCGCCACCGTAGCTTGCCAGCGACCGGCATTTACATCCACGTTCGACACCTGAACGGTTCCCCCACCCACATTTAGCTGTCCCTCACCAGCTACATTAATCGTCGATGGTGAAAACTCTTCCATTGACCCAGACACCAAGAACGTACCACTGAAGGGAGACTGGAGTTGAGGGGGTAATTGAGGCACCAACTGTGCCAACTGAATCTGATTCGCGTCTATCCTGGCTTGCCAGCGACCATTTTTTAGAGTCACCTCCTCTAAATTAATCTGTCCCCCAGCCGCCGTCAGCGTCACTTCACCGAGTCCAGTAATCGCGGAAACCGAAGGATCTGCCAGAGAACCAGAAAGGGCAAACGTCGCGTTGATTGGTTCTTGCAGGGCTTCCGGAATTTGCGGGGCTAACTCTCCCAACTGCACCCCATTGGCATCAACATTAGCCCGCCAGCGACCTTGAGACAGTTGAATATTCTCCACTCCAATCGTTCCCCCCGCCACATTCAGGCGTCCGCTACCCTGGGCGCGAATCTGGGATAGGGCAAACTCGTCCAAGGGGGTTGATAGGGTAAACTGACCCGCTACTGTCCCCTGAAATTGCGGCGGGACATCAGCGAGTTGGGACAGTTGCACCCCTTGGGCTTGGACTAAGGCGGTGAGACGATTATCCAGAACTTGCAGATTCGTGGCGGTTACTGTACCCCCAGCGGCTTGGACTGTTGCGGTTCCGGTGGCGCGGATGTTTTGAGGATTATCCAACGGACCAAATATTTTGGCGGTTCCGGAGAGATCACCGACGGGAATGGGTAGGGTGGTGTTGTAGGTTTTAGCCAATGGGGTGACGGGGACATTACTGGCTTCTAGGGTAAGTTGTAAACCCCCCTCTTCCCCCAGTTCAATCATGCCCCCGCCAGTAATTTTGCCGCCGATGATGGGTTGGGCTTGCAGGTTGCGAATAGCGAGGCGGCTCGGATCTTCGGGTTGGGCGGGTGTGGTTAGGGTAAAATCGGTACGGATTGTGCTGAAGGTAACGCGATCAATCTGAGTCGGTTTCGTGGTGACGGCTTCTCCTTTAACCACAGGTTGGGTCAAAGGTCCAGTGACTAGCAGGGCGGCTTTGACTTCTCCGGACAGGGGAACGGGCGTATCTTTGATCGCAAAGGTTTGCAAAACGGGCTTGATCTGTACGGCTTGGGTTTGGGCAGTGAGATTAAATCCCGTCTCTAGATCAACGCTACCATTAGCCGTGGCGGGAATTTGCCCGAATTTTGTGGTTACGTCTTCTAAGCCAATGGTTGTCTCTTTGAAGCGTAATCGCCCATTGGTATTGATAAAGGGTTGGGGGAGTTGGGGGACTTTGGCGGTTACGTTGTTGAGGGTAGCATTTCCCAGAAACCGGAGTTGTTCGGGTTTAATCGTGAGTTCTAAGTCCCCGCCAACGTTACCGGCACTCACGTCTAGGGGTAGGGGAATCAGGCGATTTAGGGTGCTAGCGTTGACATTTTCCCCATTAACTTGTAGGTGGGTGGTGCTAGTGGGGAAGAGGTGTTCCCCTTGCAGATTAAAGGTGCCGCCACTGGCGATTTTCCCTTGGACATCGAAGCGAATAATTTCATTGTCCTGTAGGAATTGACTACTCCCCTGGGGAATCGCGATCGCGACAGGGGATTGGGGTTTGCCTTCCGGGGATCTGGGAACAAGCACCACCTCGGCATTCCGCACCCTTAACTGTTGTAATTCTGCTTTAATTGGACCGGGGTCTCCTTCTTGGAGTTCCAAGGGCATCCAAGACCCATCGACGGCTTGTTCGATATAGACATCGGGTTCAATTAGGGTAACCTCTAATTCTAACCGACGGTTGAGTATAAGGGGTATTAAATCATACTGAACTTCCACCGCTTCAATCGAGGCGCGATCGGGTTCGGTATCCGTAGGGGGTAAGGCGGCGCTATCAAACCGCAAACTATTCAGGGAAAAGCGTTCCACGTCTCCGATTTCCACGGGACGTTGCAGGAGTTGGGTAAGGTTTCTCGCCACCAGGGGTGCCAACATCCGTTGGATAAAATACCACGCCCCAACCGTACCCCCAGCGATTCCCACCAGTAGGATGATACTGATCCCAATTAACCAACGTCGGCGTCGCGATTGTCTAGGGGGTGGAGATTCAGGTTGTGGGTTGGAATTGGAGTCAGGTTCGTTGCTGGGAGGGGGTGAATTTGTCATGATCGTTGTTCACACCGGGCAATAGATGCTCTCTTGCGGTTGCGTTTCTTTTGTGGGTGCGATCGCTATGGCTAATTTCAATAAGGCATAGTCCTTTACTATAGACCGATACTACAATAAGCCAATTCCCCCAACAGGTATAGATGGAAAGAGGGAGCAGAGGGAGCTGGGGGAGCAATGTAGAGACGTAGCTACGTCTGGGAGCTGGGGGAGATGTTAGCTGTTGGCGTTATTTCTGCCTTCTTGCCCGATAAAGCGCCAAATGTCAGGATTTGTAAATATATTCCTCAAGAAATAGACAAGTATTACGGCAAAAAAGTATCATCAGATACAGAAAAAACAATTTACCTGAAATTTCCGGCTCAGATTGGTAAGTAGGTTACGGCAAACACATTGATATAATTTTATGAACGTCGATACAGCGATCGATTGGGATGAAGCATTTGAATATTTACCTGGATCTCTGGTGGAATTGAAAGCGCAACCGGGAATCCTATACACCATTGACTTCTATGAACCCATGATGGTTCCCCCGATATGGTTAGTGGATAATCCGCGCCCACGCTATCCTCATGAATTAAGGATCGTATCCCGCCGAAATGAGCGGGTTTGTTCATTAGAGTCTCAACTGGTTTAAGCGCAGAAGGCTCCCAGGTAGAATTTAGTCAGGTTTATCTTGACTGAGGACTTGGCATGGACATGACGACGAACGATGCGATCGCACAATTTTATGGTATACTTTTAATCGTGGGAAAATGTGCCTGCCTATAGCCTCTTCATCAAGCTTTTTAGACCAAGATAGTAGAAGAGGCGATCGCACATCAGTAATTCGGGTTCTAATGTACAATCACCAAAGAGAGCGTAAATCTAGGGTAAATCCTGGTAACACTTCTTCTCCAGAAAGAGTATCTGGAGCCTCTAAAATTTCAACATTTTGCTGGGGACGATAAATTTCTACTCGTCTGTGTTCCGGCGCAATTAACCAGCCCAGACGGACGCCATTTTCCCTATATTCCTTCATTTTATCCTGCGTCGATTTTAAAGTATCTGAAGGAGACATCAGTTCCACAACAAAATCGGGGCAAATTGGCGGAAACTTGGTGCGTTGTTCAGGAGATAAAGCATCCCACCGTTCCTGTCTCACCCAAGCCAGATCGGGAGAACGATTGGCACCATTGGGGAGTTTAAAGCAGGTAGAGGAGTCAAACCCAACCCCTAATCGAGTTTGGCGATTCCATATAGCTAAATCAGCACCAAACTCAAAATTTTGATTTCCGGTTTCTCCTCCGGTTGGGGGCATAATAATCAATTCTCCATGGGCATTGCGTTCAAATTTCAGATCAGGATTAGCCCGACACAATTGATAAAATTGGTCATCGGTAAGCTGAATAACTGGGTTAAAATCTATAGTATAAGCAGTCATTTTAGTTTTTTGAGTTTTATCGATTAACTCAACTGAATTTAATCTATTCCCATTGTAGGGGCACCATCCTTGCGCCCTCAGATGGTTGGTGTGCGCCCTACGATGGGTGTACCATCAACCCTGAGCAAAGGAACCTTGATCGCGCCTCAACCCTCAATACTATAAAGCCAAGGTATCAAATATTGAGATAACCAATCAGAGCGGACGTTGTTGGTTCCGGTCGTGATATATCACACTAGAAGAAGAAAGTCAAGTTCACTGCTGTTTTACCCTGTCGTCCAGTTGCCATCAATCCCATGCTGGACGAACCCCGAACCACGTTTGCCAATGATTGAAACCAAACAACCGGAAAATGTTACCGACTATAACCAGAGTTCATTGAACGCCCTCGATCGCGCGATCGCATTTTCTCAGGGAGAGTTCTCTCTCGTCTTGGTGCGCTGTAATTACAAGCTTTTACAGAAACGTATCTTACACCAACTGCACGAACGAGCTCAAGGTCGATACCAAATTCAGGAATTAGTTCTTCCCGAATCCGTCACCACCCTTTACACGACGATTCAAAATTATGTGGGGATGAATCAGCATGGCGCGTTTGGGAACAGGGTTGTAGGGGGGGGTTTTACCGATAACCTGTCGGAAACAACAGATAACTTAACTAAACCCGCCCCCATAGAGGAATCAGGAAGACGGGAAGATAGTAGAGACGTTCCGGTGGAACTTAAAACTCCTCCCGCCTTAATCATCCTCGGACTCGAATCCGTCGAAGCGCTAAAGGACTTACTCACCTCCACCAATCAAGTGCGGGATGAATTTCGCAAACGCTTACCCTTCCCCTTAGTCTTGTGGGTGAATGACGAAGTATTGCACAAACTCGTCCGCTCTGCTCCCGATTTTAGCAGTTGGGCAGCAACTCCGATTAAGTTTGAAATTGCCACCGATGAACTACTCGATTTGCTGCAACACAAAGCAGACTCCCTCTTTAGAACCGTATTAAAAGGAACTCCAGGGCGATATGCCCCCTGGCGTATTTGTACCCACCATACCAATCTTAATTTAGCCACAGGATGCCGTTCCCGCGCCGAACTCGATTGCGCTCTTCATGACTTACAACAGCGTCAAGAAACGATTACCCCGGAACTAGAAGCGAGTCTGCAATTTGTATTAGGTCAATATGATTATGCCAATGATCATATTGATGCAGCGGTTATCCGTTACCAAAAAAGCCTGCGGTATTGGCGCATTACCAATAATTTAGAACGTCAAGGAGTCCTCCTATTTCATTTAGGCTTATGTTATTGCCGTAATGCTGACTTACATCGGGCGCAACGACACCGCAACTGGGAAGAAGCGTGGCCCTATCTTCAGCGAGCGGTTGAGGCGTTTGAGTGGGCGGGGCGTCAGGATTTGGTGGCGCAGTTTATTACCCAACAGGCGGAAGTGTTGCAACATTTAGAAGGATGGGACTCCCTCCAACAGGTAGCCAAACAGTGCTTACAGGTACACCAACGCTACGGTTCCCCTATCCAACTGGCGCAAGATTATGGCTTTTTAGCAGAAGTCGCCCTAGTCAAACGGCGGTGGAGAGATGCCAATCACTGGGCGCAGCAAGCTCTCTCTCAGTTAGCATCTATCCCCAATCAACCCCAAGATTATCAAGGCTTACATCCCTATTTATTAACCCAACTCTATCAACTCATCCTGGTCAAATCCTATCATCAGTTGCATCAATCAACTGAAGCCACCCACCATCTGAACCGGGCAAGTCAAGATTTGCCGGATGCCATTGCCAAAAGTGATTATCACTACGAACCCCAGCGCTACTTATATCTTTTGGAAAGCTTGCGGCGGCTGTACTTTGAGCAACAGCGTTACTTAGAAGCCTTTGAGATCAAGCAAGAACAAGGGGCGGTCGAACAACTCTATGGATTTCGTGCCTTCATTGGTGCGGCTCGTCTCCAGCCTCGACGAGCCGTAACTAATCCTACCTTAACCCCAGTTGAACAGCAAGAAATTGTTGCCCAAGAAATTGCCGCATCCGGACGTCAACAGGATGTGCAGCGTTTAATTGAACGTTTAAGCCGTGCGGATTGCCAATTGACGGTGATTCATGGACCCTCTGGAGTCGGGAAGAGTTCCATCGTTTCCGCTGGCTTAGTACCCGCCCTCAAGTATAGAGCATTAGGCGATCGCTTAGTGTTACCTGTGGTACTGCAAGTTTATACTGATTGGATTAAGGAACTCAATAAAGGCTTGAGAACCGCCCTGTCTGGGTTAACCTCCGGTCAATCTGACCAATTTGCCGCCACACAAACCATTGATGACGATAGTTCCGATGAACTTATTCTCAACCAGTTGCAAGCACAGTTACACGATAACGCCGATCGTAATATCTTAACAGTATTAATCTTTGACCAATTTGAAGAGTTTTTTCTGGGACATGCCTCTACCCAGCAAACCCGCTTATTTTATCAGTTTTTTCAGACCTGTTTAGATCTGTCCTTTGTTAAAGTTATTGTTTCCATTCGGGAAGACTTTTTACACTACTTATTAGAATTTGAGAAACTTGATCTAGAAGTAATTGAAAATAACATATTGGATCGAAAAAATCGCTACCCTTTGGGCAATTTTTCCCCTCCCGACGCCCGGGCTGTGATCCAAAGCCTAACCGAACGCGCTCATTTTTACTTAGAATCCACGTTAATTGATGAATTAGTCCGAGATTTAGCACGAGAACTGGGAGAAGTCCGTCCGATTGAATTGCAAGTCGTTGGGGCGCAGTTGCAAGCAGAAAATATAACCACCCTGGCGCAATATCGACAACGGGGTCCCGTGGAAAAGCTGGCGGAACGCTTCCTAGAAAAAGCCTTAAAAGACTGTGGTGTAGAAAACGAACAGGCGGCTTGGCTAGTTTTGCAACTCCTCACCGATGAAAATAATAATCGTCCCTTAAAAACCCGTGCCGAATTAGTTATTGAATCGGATCTTGATGTCCAGAAACTAGATTTAATCTTAGAAGTATTAGAAAAATCTGGCTTAGTTTTCCTACTCCCCGAAATTCCTAGCCATCGCTATCAACTGGTTCATGATTACCTGGTAGAATTTATTCGCCAGAATGAACAAAATACTCTGCGGAAAGAACTTGAAGAACTGCGTCAAAAAGATAAGGATAGTCAAAATAAAATCCAACAACTGATTCGGGAAAAAACCCTGCGGTCTAAATTATCAGCGGCGACGAAAAAACATACTGCTGCTGTGGAAAAACAACACCAAGCTGAGGAGAAATTAAATCAAGTTCTACGACGCCGTTTGCAAGAAGCCCAGATTGTTGGCGTGACATTAGCTACACTGGCGGTGATTGCGGTAGGACTGGTATGGCGAGCGGTATTTAGTGAAACCAACGCCCAATTAATTGCCTTGAATGCTTCAGCAGAAGCCTTAGTCGCATCAAACCGCAAATTTGACGCCCTACTAAAAAGTTTATCAGCCGCCAAAGAATTAAAACAAGCCCTGGGGGTGACACAGGAAACCAGGATGCGGGTGATTTCTACATTGCAACAGGTGGTGTATGGGGTGAGAGAACGCAACCGTTTAACTGAACATAGTGATTGGGTGAGTAGCGTTAGTTTTAGTCCCGATGGTGAGTTGATTGCTTCAGCGTCTAAAGATAAAACGATTAAACTGTGGAGTCAGCAGGGGAAATTGCTGCAAGATTTGCTGGGACATGAAGAGGGGGTGTATTCGGTTCGCTTCAGTCCCCAGGGTCAAATCTTAGCTTCTGCTAGTGAGGATAATACAATTAAACTCTGGAGTCGAGAGGGTACATTATTAAGAACCTTAACCGGACATCGCGATCGCGTCCACAGTATCAGCTTTAGTCCCGATGGTCAACGGATTGTCTCGGCGAGTGAGGATAATACAATTAAACTTTGGCATATCAACGGGACACTGCTGAGGACTCTTTCCGGTCATAATCATTGGGTTTTAGATGTAAGTTTTTCTCCCAATGGTCAGTTGATTGCTTCCGCCAGTCGTGATAGAACGATTAAACTGTGGCAATCTGATGGTACGTTACTCAAAACCTTAACCGCCCACAATCAACCCGTACTCGACATCAGTTTTAGTCCCGATGGTGAATATCTCCTATCTGCTAGTGCAGATAAAACCATCAAACTATGGCGAACCGATGGTAAATTACTCAACACTCTATCCGGACATCAAGAGGCTGTAATTACAGTCGCCTATAGTCCAGATGGTCAGATAATAGCCTCTGGAAGTGAGGATAACACCATTAAACTCTGGCGTCCCGATGGCACATTAATTGACACATTGCAGGGACATGGTAAGGCGATTCTCGGATTAGGATTCAGTCCCAGTGGCAAAATATTGGCGTCTGCTAGTGCCGATAATACCATCAAACTTTGGCAAGTGGAGGGGGGAATGTTGCAACCAATTCCTGGACATAGCCAACCCATCAGCAGTGTCAGTTTTTCCCCGAATGGTCAGAGAATTGCTACAGCTAGCTGGGATAATACTGTGAAACTCTGGACTCGCCAGGGCAAATTATTAAAAACAATTGCGGCACATCAAAAGCCGGTCAATAGTGTCAGTTTTTCTAACAATGGTAAAACCCTAGCAACAGGGAGTGATGATACCACGATTAAACTCTGGAATCAAGATGGAACCTGGCAAAAAACCTTGTCAGGACATAAAGATGGGGTAACCAGTGTTAATTTTAGTCCCGATGGTCAACAACTTGCCTCAAGTAGCACGGATCAAACGGTCAAATTGTGGCAAATGGATGGCAGATTGGATAAAACTTTAATCGGTCATCAGGGGACAGTGTGGGGGGTAACATTTAGTCCGGACGGGTCTTTAATTGCATCAGCCTCTGAAGATAAAACGGTGAAACTTTGGAGTCGTAACGGCAGGTTGATCAAAACATTGAGGGGGCATAGGGATGCCGTGAATTGGGTAACGTTTAGTCCCGATGGGGAGTTTATTGCTTCAGCAAGTAGTGATAGAACGGTGAATTTATGGAATCGAGAGGGTGAATTGGTGCATTCTTTGAAGGGACATAATGGATTAGTTAATTGGGTAACATTTAGTCCCGATGGGGAGTTTATTGCCTCGGCGAGTGATGACAAAACGGTGAATCTGTGGAGTCGGCACACGGGTCATTTAATTAATTCCTTTGTCGGTCATAAAGATGCCGTGTTTGGCGTGAGTCTCAGTCCTGATGGTAAGATTTTGGCATCAGCGTCTCAAGACACGACGGTTATTCTGTGGAATTTGGATTTAGCGGATTTAGTTGGACGCAGTTGTTCTTGGTTAGAGGATTATTTACAAAATAATTCAGAGTCGCCAAGGATTAATGATGCCAATCCCCAGGATTTTCGGGCGTTGTGTGCGAGGAGATAGGGAACGGGAGCATCCCATTTTGGATTAAGAGATACTCCCACAGGAAACAGGCAATTTTTTGTTCCTAAATAATCCAGGTAATATCGTGTCCGGTTGTATGGAAATTGTTTGTAGTAGGCACTTAAGTGCCTTAAAATGGCTTATTTTCAAGCACTAAAGTGCTGACTACAAACAGGCTCATACAAGTCTGTTCAAACTGACATGATATAATAAGCTTATGATTTTTGCTTCTGTCGGCGCTTGAGGGTTGAAGCGGTGCCGACAACACCAACGGCTAATAAACTGAGTATTGAAGTGGGTTCGGGAACAGAAGTTGAGGGTTCTGTTGAGGGACCTGTTGATGGTAATGATGCAGCACCAAAGATTTGACCACTACTACCTGTAACATTCTGATTAAATGTGCCGGCTCCTGTGTTGGTATTAATAGTAATCTGTTGTCGATTAGCGGTATAACCAAACAGGGTGCCATCCTCAAAGAACAAGCCAAAAACATCCACGAAGCCAATATTACCAATCTGGGTAGCTGTACCATCTAGAGCAATAGAGAATAAGGTATCTGTGCTACTACTTCTAGATGTGGCTAAAAACTGATTGTTGTCAGGATTAAATACAAGATCACCACTGCTACTAAATCCAGAAATGCGAGCCACTAATGATGTATTTCCACTGGACGTATCAACGGTATAAAAATTACCTGAAGTGCCAGCAGCGTAAAGCTGATTATTCGTTGAAAAGCCTAAAGCATTGATATCATTTACACCAAGTCCACCAATCAGCGATGATACTCCTTGACTTTGATTAATACTATATAATTGACTGAACGTCACCCCAAATAAATCGCCATCCGTCGATAAGGCTAAATCAGTAAAGCTTGGATCACTATTAATAAACGGTGTAAAATTTCCTGTAGCTGTGTCAATCGTTCCAACTTGTCCATTGCTAGTCGAAAGAATAGATGTCGCTTGTGCTACTCCTCCAGAAATTAAAGCCAAGGATACGGCTCCAGCAGTAGCTACCGATAATTTGCTCACCAGGTGAGAAATACCCATGAAGTTGAGCCTCATTATGAAAAAACTTTACTATTAGTATAGGTTCAACCTATTATATTTTCTATAGATAGCTGGAAACTTTACAGAATCTTTAAGTTAAAAAACAGATAAATTTAGGCAATATATTTGTCAGATTCCTTTTGGGTGAATACTTTCAGGTATTTTTCTGGATCTTGACAATCCAGTCTCTGATGATTAGATATCCGATGTAGTAAAATGGAGCCTGTAGAGACGTTGCCTGCAATGTTTCTACAGTCCTTAATTTTCCCAATTCTCAATCCCTAATCCAAAAGCTTAGCCTGACAATACTTATTCAGCAAGCCCTAAATAACGTTTAACAATTGCCAAAATCCGTTGAGCGGCGTAACCATCACCAAAGGGATTAACGGCGGTAGCCATAACCTGATACGCCATCGAATTCCGGAGTAATTCACTGGCTACGGCGACAATGTGGCTGGGGTTGGTTCCCACCAGTTTCGCTGTCCCTGCTGTAATGGCTTCTGGACGTTCAGTGGTTTCGCGCAAAACTAATATAGGTTTACCTAAACTCGGCGCTTCTTCCTGCAATCCACCCGAATCCGTCAGCAACAAATAACAGCGTGCGATCGCGCCCACTAATTTGCCATAATCTAAGGGTTCACTCAAAAAGACTCGCGGATGATTGCCTAATATTTGTTTCAGGGGTTCTCTGACGGTAGGATTGCGATGGAGGGGTAAGAGTAAAGCCGTATCCGTAAACATATCCAAAAGTTGGACAAAGGCTTGGGCAATATGTTCTAAAGGTTGACCCCAGTTTTCCCGACGGTGAACCGTAGCTAATAAGACGCGATACTTGTTCCAATCTAATCCCGGAACCGGACATTGGGGTTCCTCCTTGGCTACTGTCAGTAAAGCATCAATCACCGTATTCCCCGTCTGGTGAATCTCGCCCACAATCCCCGATGTCTTCAGATTCTCCACCGACTTAGCTGTTGGTGCAAAATTCAGTTGGGCTAACTGAGAAATCAACCGCCGATTGGCTTCTTCGGGATAAGGATTAAACAAATCATCCGTTCGTAACCCGGCTTCTACATGACCCACAGGAATTTTTTGATAAAATGCTGCTAAAGTAGCAGCAAATGCTGTCGTCGTATCTCCTTGTACGATAACCAACTGCGGGTTAATCTCGGTAAATAACTCCTCCAATCCCCGCAAACTTCGACAGGTAATATCTGTCAGCGTTTGCTTGACTTGCATGATTTCTAAATTGCGATCAGCTTTTAGTTTAAATAGCTGCATCACCTGATCCACCATTTCCCGATGCTGACCCGTTAAGATGACCTGAGTCTTGAACAGATCACAAGCTTGAAACTGTTGGATAACCGGGGCTAGTTTAATCGCCTCTGGGCGGGTGCCTAACGTAATACAGATTGTCGGTTTATAAGTCATTTTTCATTCGTCATTTTTCATTTGTCATTCGTCTTTAATCATCAGTCCATTCAATTTGATAGCGAATTAATTATGCCGCTGAATTCCCAAACCAGGATACTATTAAACCAAATCAAAGAATTAGGACTACCTCCTCTCAATGAACTGAACCCCGTACAGGCGAGAGAACAAGCAGCGATGGGAGATCAGTTCTCCCCTAAACCTGAACCTGTCGCCTCGGTGAAAAATTGTATCATTCCTAGTTCTGAGATAGACATTCCTATCCGTATTTATACACCAGCCGGAAACCCACCCTTTCCTATTGTGGTATTTTTCCACGGTGGCGGTTGGGTTGTCGGAAACTTAGAGGCGGCGGATAGTATTTGTCGCACGTTAGCCAATCAAGTCGGTTGTATTGTCGTTTCTGTGGATTACCGTCTCGCACCCGAACATAAATTTCCCGCCGCCGTAGAGGATGCGTATACCGCCACAGAATGGGTGGCTAAAAATGCGGCGTCATTTCAAGGTGATCCGGAACGTATTGCGGTTGGCGGAGATAGCGCTGGAGGAAACTTAGCCGCCGTTGTCGCCTTAATGTCACGCGATCGCAACTTTCCCTCCCTAGTCTATCAACTGTTATTCTATCCAGTAACCCAGTATGGCTTTGATACCGACTCCCATCGGTACTATGGTAAAGATTACCTATTAACCACAGAGTTATTAGTGTGGTTTTGGCATCACTATCTTTCATCAGCCGCCGACGGACAAAATCCCCATGCTTCACCACTCCTGGCAGACAATTTGAGTAACTTACCCCCAGCGCTGATTATCACCGCCGAATATGATCCTCTGCGAGATGAAGCAGAAGCTTATGGCAATCGCTTGCAAGACGCCGGAGTATCTGTAAAAATGACTCGCTATGATGGCACAATTCACGGCTTTGTGGGCATGGCAAAGGTTCTGGATCAAGGTCAAGAGGCGCTAGCTGAAGCCGCCGCCGCACTCAAGCATCGGTTCGCCATTGCTTAGTTCCCCAATTTTTGTCAGGCTTTTCTAATTCAACTAATTTATATTTATTCCCACGATATTTAATAATTACGTCCGACTCCTTAGGTCGAGATGCTTCACTCCGCTGTCGCTCTGTTCAGCATGACATTTCGCCACGATACTTGACGCTTTTACATTTCTATTTCTCACTATCGGCAAAATTGACGTTTTCGTAAATATCACTTATATTGATCTGAAATTCGATTGAACTTAATTCGAGAACCGCCTCGGCTGATTCCTGCTCACTTAATAACCATTGACCATTAGGATTTTTGGCATACTGCATCAGATGATATTTGGTTTGGTCAATCAAAATATATTCCTTAAACTCCGGAATCGACCGATAGTAAATAAACTTATCGCCTAAATCATAATTTTTCGTAGATTTGGATAATACCTCAACAATCAACGAGGGATTCATTACCGTCGTTGTCCCCGTTCCTGTGTAAATCGGTTTTCCTTCAATAACCATCACATCAGGATAGGTGTACTGACGATAACGAGGTATCCATAACCGTACATCCCCGATATAGATATCGTAATCTTGCCCTCTTAACCCAAACTTTAAGTTGGCGGCAAAATTCAACGCAATCTTATTGTGATTAGTCGTCCCACCCGTCATCGGTACAATTTCCCCATCGCGATATTCATGCTTGTACTCCGCTTTCTCCTCTAGTTCTAAGTATTCTTCTGGCGTGTAGGAGCGTTTTTGTGTCTGTAATTGCATAAATGATACCCGCTATTCCTCTACCTCTAATATTTTCTCAGCCGAAACGTGATAATGCTAAATTTTGACTAACGGGTCTAGTCCGCGATATCGCCCATCTCTCTCAACTTCACTTGAATCGGGACAGGGTGAGAGAGGTTCCCCGATACTCTTGAGCCTAACTCATGACCGAACCGCACCTCGTCTATTTAGGGCTTGCTGAATACCGTTTTAATCTGTTTCATAAATAATTTAAATCTATAAAACTGGATTGATATGTAAACATAATTAAAAAGCCGAGTAAATGAAGTTGATATAAGAAAGGAGACGACCGATGGTAGCAGTAGCAGAGGGAATTCAGCGTCGGTTGACGATGCAGACGACCGAAATTGCCCCGGATACCACCGCAATCCGATCGCTAGATTGGGATCGCGATCGCTTTGATATAGAATTTGGTTTACAGAATGGCACGACGTACAACTCATTCCTGATTCGGGGTGAAAAAACGGCGTTGGTGGATACCTCCCATGAAAAGTTTCGCCAACTCTATCTCGATACTCTGAAGGGATTAATTGACCCAGCTCGATTAGATTATCTAGTCGTCAGCCATACGGAACCCGATCACAGTGGCTTAGTCAAAGATATTCTGGCACTTGCCCCAAATATTACAGTTGTGGGGTCGAAAGTGGCGATCCAATTTCTGGAAAATTGGGTCAATCAGCCGTTTCAATCGCAAATCGTCAAAAATGGTGATCGCATTGATTTGGGAAATGGACATATCCTCGAAGCCGTAATTGCTCCCAATCTCCATTGGCCCGATACGATTTTCACCTATGATACCAAAACCCAGGTTTTGTTTACCTGTGATGCCTTTGGCATGCACTATTGTGATGATTACACGTTTGATGAAGACTTAGACCTACTCGAAGACGATTTTAAATATTACTATGACTGTTTAATGGGTCCAAATGCCCGTTCTGTGCTATCCGCCCTGAAACGGATGGACAAGTTACCCGAAATTACCACCATTGCCACAGGTCATGGACCCCTACTTTATCACAACCTGAGTGAACTCACGGGACGTTACCGTCGGTGGAGTGAGGAACAGGCAAAAGCAGACACGACTGTTGCTGTATTTTATATATCCGATTACGGGTATAGCGATCGCCTCTCCCAAGCCATTGCCCATGGAATTACCAAAACCGGTGTGGCGGTGGATATGATGGACGTGCGATCGGCTGATCCGCAAGAGATTAAGGAATTGATGAGTATAGCGTCTGGGGTGGTGATGGGTACACCACCGACGACGGGAGAAGTCGCCTCTATCGCCCAAACTGCGATGGGTACAATTTTGGGGGCGACGAATCCAAAGCAGTCTTTTGGTGTATTTGAATCGGGGGCTCTTGAGAGTGAATCAGCTTATCTGTTGGTGAATAAGTTTCGGGATTTAGGACTAACGCCAGGGTTTGCGCCGATTTTAGTCAAAGATACGCCTAACGAACAGGTTTATCAGTTATGTGAAGAAGCGGGAACGGATTTAGGACAATGGTTATCACGCGATCGCACGATTAAGCAAAGTAAGTCCCTGGATAGTGATTTGGATAAAGCCTTGGGGCGACTCAGCAGTGGATTGTATGTTATTACGGCTAAAAAGGGGAATATCAGCAGTGCGATGGTAGCGTCGTGGGTGACGCAAGCTTCATTCAAACCCCTGGGTATATCTGTGGCGGTGGCAAAGGATCGGGCGATCGAGTCGTTAATGTATGTTGGCGATCACTTTGTTCTCAATGTCCTAGAAGCTGGAAATTACCAGGGACTGATGAAGCATTTCCTCAAGCGCTTCCCCCCCGGTGCGAACCGTTTTGATGGGATTAAAACCTATTCTGCTAGCCATGGTTCTCCGATTTTAGCCGACGCCCTAGCCTATATGGAATGTGAAGTGAAAAGCCGCTTAGATTGTGGTGATCACTGGACGATTTATGCCACAGTTTCTACCGGTCGGGTTTCTCAGACGGATGGGATGACGGCGGTACACCATCGTAAGGTGGGGAATCATTATTAGTCATTTGCCATTTGTTTTTAACGAATTGGTGCGATCGTTGATCTCGTAGGGGCGCAAAACTTGCATCTGTCTAAAGGTGGAACCCGCCCCTACATAACACCCTACCAACTTCCCTATTTTCTTAACGTTGCAATCCGTTTCCTCGACCTTGGATTAATGGATTTTCAACTGCTTCTCGGTACTGCTCAACCTCTTCCGTATACGCAATCGGCAGAACACACTCCACATTTTCGTGAGGACGGGGAATAATCACCCACGATTCTAAGGTTGCACCATAGGTTTTTTCAACGGCGGCAATCCCCGCATCCATGGCAGTTTTTACCTCAGAAACATCGCCACGAATATTCAGATTAAAACGAGCGCTACCGACGCGGATATAGCCGACTATCGTCACTCGACCCGCTTTCACCATGGCATCGGCTGCGGCTAATATACCGGGAAAGCCCTTGGTTTCAATTGACCCAACTGCTACTATTGACATTGCCAATCTCCTTAATCAGTGAAATTATTAAATCAAAAACTTATTCTACGAATTATGGGTTTTTTTCAGGAAAATACTCTTTGTCTTTAGCATTTTTATCGCGAACCAGACCTAGAGCAACTGAAACTTTTACCCTTTCCTTAATCAGTTAAAATGTACGAAACTGTTCAACTTGACTGGTATATTCAATCGGTAGAACGGTGTCAACATTTTCGTGGGGATTAGGAATGATGTAGTAAGCAGTTATCTCGGCGCCATAGGTTTTCTCCACCGCTTCTAGACCCGCATCTACAGCTACCCTGACCTCGGATATTTTGCCCCGAACGCTGACCATAAAGCGACCACTTTCATTGCGATCAAACTTCACCAGGGTAACAGCGCCAGCTTTGACCATCGCGTCTGCTGCGGCAAGTATCCCTGGAAACCCCAACGCTTCAATCGTCCCAACTGCTGCTGGCATGATTGCTCTGTTGCCTCCACCTCAAAAGACTATATCCAACTTATTGTACGGGGCTTGATGACCCATTTGGGCGAAATTAGATTATAGATTATTTTTTAGATGAAACAAAACTTCATCAATTGAAATATTTTAATGGGTTGGATTTCCAGAGGACGGTTTGGCGTTGACGGGTAACATGACTGTCACCGTTGTCCCTTTGCCCACCTGAGTCGCGATCGCAATCTTCCCCTGATGCAAATCTACACAATTTTTAACAATAGACAGTCCCATTCCCGTGCCGGCAATTGTACTGACATTACTGGCACGGAAAAAGGGGGAAAATAATCGAGGTTGCTCCGATTCGGGAATACCAATCCCTTGGTCTTGAACTTGAATGATAATACTGTCATCCTCGTGGCGTAGAGACAAGGAAACCGTCGTGCCTTTGGCAGAATACTTAATCGCATTGCTGAGGAGATTGGTGACGATATGTCGCAGCATCTGCTTATCTAACTCCGCTTCACCAGACGAGAGTTGAGCGTCATAAGTCAAAGTATAGCGATCGCCGACCATCAGTCGCTGTTCGTCTACCAATTGGAGACAAAAGTCTTCCACATTCAACGGTTCGGGATTAAACTGAAGTTCGCCAGCTTGGGCTTTATTAAACGTGAGAACCTCTTCCACAAGCTGAGCCATCTGCTTGACGCCCATTTGAATCCGGTCTAAATAAGTTTGTTGTTTCTCCTGTGATAACTGATCACTGTACCGTTTCAGGAGTTCTGTTGAGGTTAAAATTACTGCCAAGGGTGTGCGGTATTCGTGGGAAATCATTGCCACAATCCGAGATTTCAGTTCACTCAATTCCTGTTCAGCGATTAAGGCTTTGCGAATTTCGGCTTCGGCTTTTTGGCGTTCGGCGACTTCCGTTGCCAGTTTAACCCGTTCTAGTTCTAGGGCTTGGGCTTGACGGCGTTCGCTGATATCGCAAAATACTAAAACCGCACCCTTGATATCATCATCGTTGGGGCGCATTAAGGAAACATGATCTACGATTGGCGTCTTGGTTCCATCTCTGGCAATTAACAGGCGATTATGTCCTTGATTCAGGACAGGTTCACCCCGCAGCAGTAGCATCACTGGGTTTTCCACAACTGTATTCGTGGCTTCATTGAGAATTTGCACGACTTCAGTAATGGGTTTGCCCATCGCTTCAGTAGACAACCAGCCCGTTACGGTTTGGGCGATAGGATTCATATAAGTAATGCCGCCCATTGCATCCGTTGCCACTACCGCATCATGGGTTGAGTCGAGAATCGTCGAGAGAAATTCCTCGCGTTCGATTAACTGCTGTTGGGTTTGATGCTTATAAAGCGCGATTTCGATAGTAATCCCTAAATCTCGTTGATTAAAGGGCTTGACAATATAGCCAAATGGCTCTGTCACTTTAGCACGCGCCAAGGTAGCCGCCTCGGAGTGAGCCGTCAGGTAGATGACGGGTATTTTAAATTGGCTGCGAATTTGATCGGCGGCTTCAATTCCATCCATTTCTCGGTGTTTGAGAACAATATCCATCAACACCAGATCCGGATGAGTTTCAGCGACTTTAGCGAGGGCGGCTGTACCAGAATTGGCAATATCCACCACGTCGTAACTCAGTCGTTTGAGTTGACCAGCAATGGCTTGAGCAGTAATAATTTCATCTTCGACAACTAGAATCTTTGCCCTTGCCACACCACTATTCCTCTATTTCAAAAGAATCCCCCGTCTGTCACTCGGGGGAGGATCAAGAGAGGACACCAAGTTTGATAACAGATGCTATGAAATTGTTGATGTATTGGTTACCACCTCAAGATCCTGGGCAGTCTTGCCATTTTTATTATTGGTATGACCATTGCCATTACGAGGCTGAAGCACACCATATCCGCCGTGATTTCGTTCATAGATGACGTTAATCTCATCGGTTTTCGCATTCCGGAACATATAGAAGTCGTGATCGACCAGTTGAAGCTGTTCCAAGGCTTCTTCAATGGTCATCGGCGGCATGGCGAAATATTTCATCCGCACGACTTCTGTGGGCAGTTCGGGAGCGCGATCGCCAATTAAATCCTCAGCCACAGGTGCTTCATGAATAACAGCGGCTGTTTTCGGTTGTGCCTGTGTTTTCTTTTGCAGCTTTTCTTTGTATTTACGCAGTTGACGCTGAATCTTATCTGCCACCAGATCGATACTGGCATACAAGTCTTCGCTACTCTCCTGGGCACGAATTACGGTTTTATTGGCATATATGGTAACTTCGGCAGTTTGCTTCGTGCTGATCCGAGGATTACGGGCAACAGAGAGATGCACGTCTACCTCAGTCGTCATATTCTGAAAGTGATTGACCGCTTTTTCTATCTTTTGATTAACATATTCTCGAATTGCATCAGTGATTTCAATGTTCTTGCCCTGGATCACAAGCTTCATACTGACTACTCCGTCCTGTAGTATTGTGTCGTAATAGAGCAGAGCTAGGGCTGGTCTTAGCTGCTCTTGGAGGATACTTCTATTGTAAGGCTGAGTGTGGATAACTTCTGGATGTAAGCAGCAATACTTTACGTAAGTTTGTTCTCTGATATATTCCTTAACCAGGGAATAAGGTACAAATGGCACAAAATGGGGACAAGGAATGCCCAGACGTAGGATTCTACGTCTGGAACAGTCAAGCGGCGCGGGTTGAGTTACCTCTTCCCCAATAGAGGGAGATGAGGGAGTCAACGGAGGTGTTAACCCAAAATACAACCTGTCCGAGGCGGTAATTCTATCGCCAAATTGTTTTGATTCCAGGTGAAGCTGGCGTCGCCGTACAGGATTTGACGACGTGGTGATAATTCTGGCGGCACCTCAACCTGAACTTGGGTGGTTGTCATTCCTGCATTGACGGCAATAATTAACTCATCTGCCTCAAGTTGGCGGGCGAAGATATACGTCATTCCCTCGGCAAAGAGCACTTTATAGCTACCTGTACGCAGGGCGGGGTGATGATGACGTAGGGCAATAAGCTGACGGTGACAATCGAGAATCTCTTGATTCCATTGAGATTCTAAGGGAAAACCCCGTCGGGAGTCAGGATCTAATGCGCCGGGTAAACCGACTTCATCTCCATAGTAGATGCTGGGGGCGCCGAGAAAGGTAAACAGTAATAGGGTAGCTAGCTTAACGCTTTCGATCGCTTCGGCGGATGGATTTTTCTTCCCGCCACTGGCAATGGATAGCAGTCGGGCTGTATCATGACTGGCTAGCAGGTTGAGTTGGGTGAGTTGAATTTCCCAGGGGTATAGCTGCAACAGATGCTCGATTTTAGCTGCATAACCCGGTGCATCTAGGGGAGGATAGGGTTCGTAAGAGGGTTGTTCTACGTATGCGTGAACCACGCGATCGCCTGCGGTAAAGGCGATGGTGGGTCCGGTGAATAGGTAGTTCATTACCCCGTCAAATTGAGTCCCATCTAGCCACTGACTCGAGTCTACCCACACTTCGCCGACAATATAGGCATCTGGGTTAATGGCTTTGACGCGATCGCGAAATTCTTGCCAAAATCCTGGCGCTTCAATCTCATACGCGACATCTAAGCGCCAACCATCGACGCCGAGTTTAATCCAATGTTCGGCAACCTGCATAATATATTCCCGCACGTCGGGATTATCATGGTTGAATTCGGGTAACGCCCGATTGCCTTCCCAACCGACATAGTTAGCTGGTTTGCTGCCATCATAGGCTGATAGGGGCCAGCGTTCAATCTTGAACCAATCTAACCACGGCGAATAAGGACCATTTTCGAGAATGTCATGGAAGAAGAAGAAGCCGCGACTTGCATGATTAAATACACCATCCAGGACGACTTTCATCTCCCGCTGATGACATTTCTCTAAGAGTGTCATGAATGTACCATTCCCCCCTAATACTGGGTCGATCTGATAATAATCGTGAGTGTGGTAACGGTGGTTACTGGCGGATTGAAAGATGGGGGTAAAGTAAATGGCGTTAACGCCTAAATCTTGCAAATAATCGAGTTTTTCCATTACGCCCCACAGATCTCCGCCCTTATAACCTTGTAAGGTGGGCAGGGCATCCCAGGGTTCTAGGGGAAGTGTTTTAGCCACTTGCGAACGGGGTGGATGACCCTTGGCGAAGCGATCCGGGAATATTTGATAGAAGACGGCGTGCTTCACCCAATCTGGCGTCTGAATCTGCATTGATAATGGTCTAGCTCTTCTCTACTAGAGTACAAGTATGGCTCGCTAAATACGATTTATGTTATTGAAGTTAGTATTTTACCCGAAAACTGTCTTTAAGCCAAAGAAAAACTTATGTAACGAAATCCAATGATTTCAATTGTGCCAATGATGAAACCGTTCAAGGAATACTGTCTGGATTTCTGGATTACTCACCTACCTAGTTCCTTATGGAGTGAATATTCATGGGCAGTATATCAGTCGCTCCCGACAACGATGATGGAATCTTGATAAAATGCATATTTAACTCGAATTTTTTGTCACCTGTCAAAAGTCGTATATTTTTAATTTCAAGAACGGCGTGAGAATCCCAATCCCCGTGAAAAAGATTGGGTTGCTCAGATGGCATCAGGGGTATAGAGTGAGATATATTAACCGATGAATTAAGCTGTCATGGCGTTAAAGTGAGGAGAAGTAGCGGGACGCTTGGTCACACTATATAGATTTCGTAATTCTTGACAATAAGATTTAAATGACGAACATTTATCGGTGACTAGCTAACTTAGTGGCTAAACCCGCCCCTACAGTAGATAAAAACCTATACAAAATAACGAGCTAGACCCTCGCACTACAACCGTTCCCCGTTCCCTATTCTCACCACAATACTTATTCAAAAGCCCCTAATTATTACTTATTACCTAATCCCATTCAGGACCCGTCAATGTGCCTCGCAGACGCCAATTTCCTTGGGGAGAAAACACGTCTAAAAGACCACTATTTAATTCTTGCTGAACATAAGGACTATCCAACACCGCCCAATCATCGAGAATTCGCTCTTTGCCATTAATCTGAGCTACACCCGCCCCTCGATTGGGTTGATAGGTCATCTGTAAGCGATCGCCAGCTAAACTGGTATAGGTAAGCTGACCCATTGTCTCCCAGGAGCGATCGCGAATCTCTGTTTGGTCAAGGGCTTGCTGTAAAGCCTCGATTGTGGGATAATCATCAACACTGGCTACATCGGTAATCCAAGCGGTATTCCTGCCGATTGCCGCTAAAACTTGGTAATCAGAATATTTCTCTGATACCTGACTTTGCCAGTCTATCTTTTCACCCCAAGGACGGGCGCAAAGGAAGGTATTATCAATTCGCCAAATGTACCAATCCCTATAGCGCTGAGGTTTCCCATATCGAGTTGGTAAAACCAGGTGAGAACGCCCCAGTACATCGGCGGCTTTATCTTGTGGATTTAATCGTAACTGATAAATCACCGCACCCTTTTCTTGGACGTACTGATCTCCTGGAGAACGCCCTGTCGCCATGGCGGAATGATAGGTTCCTCCCAAACTAACAACGGCATTATTTTGCCCTTTGGGGTCGCGGATGACTAATTTATAGGTAGCATATTGGGCATTAATAGTGCCTTTGACTTGGTAAGAACGACTGGGGTCAATTAATGTACCCAAACTATAATCTTGAGTCACATAAAATGTTTCCCAAAATCGGTTGTCTTGGTGATAACTATAATAACCAGGATGACTGGCTTTAAGCTGAAAGGGTAATTTTATCTCCTTACGGGCAATCGCTCTCAATTGAGGCGGCGGACGATAATCACTCAACGCGGCAGGTAATGCTACCCTAGTAACACCACGATCCATACGCTCGACAGGTGTCAAACTATCCCCCCACCAAATCCAAGCCACCCCACTCAAACCACTATCATCCCACGTCCCCCGATCAAAACCACGACTTTCTGCACCGCCTGCGGTTCCCCAACTGAAGCGCACCGCCATATTGACGGCGTACCAATCTAATGCGGCTTTTGCCAACTGGCGCAGTTCAGGAGTATCGGCAAAATCATAGAGATTTAGCAAACCTGCGATCGCATAACCATAATACGTCGAAGAATGAAACTCTCCCTGTCCAATCGTCAGGAACTTATTCAATTCTGCCCTTAACCAAGCCTCATTTGTCGCCGCCGTCGCCGGGAGAGGCGTAGGGAAACCACTTCCATCCATCAGCGCTAAACCGGAAATACGCTGCATGAACTGATGGTTTTCTGTACCCTGTTCCAGCCACTCCCGCACACGCGGCGAATCCACCATACTACGGTAAGAGGATTGTACCGCTTTGGGCATGGTATCTCCGAATAAGAAGAAGATGCGAATATCGTAGGGGCTGCGGAAGTGATAAAGATCAGGTTTTCCTTCATCTAAACCTAAGAGTATATCCCAGGTTTGCTGGCGATCGTATTGTTCCCCTAAGCTGAGGCGGGCAAGAATGACTGGAAGTAGGTATTTATGGGGGTCACTAATCGTGCGAGTACGCCACCAGGTATCCAATCCTTGCAAATCCTCCGCCGCCACCTTTTCCCGAATTGCCAAACTCCGCGCCCGAAATGCGGCTTCTGCTTCCCCTTCATCTAAAATACGCTCTTTGAGCAGGGTTTGGGACTGTCCAACTCCTCCCCATTGCCACTCAGACAACAGGGCTCGACTCAGGGGAAAATCTGCCGCCCAATCCGCCGTACCGATAAGTGCGGTAAGAGTTGTCAGCGTGAGAACTAGGACTTTGACTTTCATGATATCTAGCTATCTCGAATTGCTGGAACCGTCGCTAGGGTTTGGGCTGATTTTTTCATGGCTTCAATGTCAGACGGTAACCAGGAACGGGTATCTTGACAATGATGAGCCGCAAGTAATCCCCATAACCGTCGCGGTGTGAGAATCGGCACAACTAAATTGGCATGTACTTTGAGGCTCCGCAAAAAGTCGCGGTGACAGGGATCGATGGGTTCGGTTTCAATATCTGCGATCGCTCTTACCCGTCCTGCATAATACAACCCCGCATACTCGTCATTAAAGCAGTCATCGCCCCCTGTCGAGCCGAAGATGGAGTATTTGGGAGAACTCAATGACTCGAAGGTGACCTGACCTTTCCACTCGTGATAGAAATAATAGAGAACTACGCGATCGACTGCTAACACGTTTCGCAGATAGTCAGTCGTTCCTTGAATTAGCGTATCCCGTGCCAAATTCTTAGCCAGACGGTCAGCAAAGGATCGTAAACCTGGATCACCAGTGGTCATCGATTGATCAGAATCAGAGTTGGTTTGGGGATTCCCTGGCACTGGCTGATTCATGTTAAGTCCCAATTATTGGTTACACTTGCTATTTTATCCCTATCTCCCCCATCTCCTCCATCTCCGGGAACCCCCTGTACGCCCGCTCAATATAACTGCGAATCAGAGCGCGATCGCAGATAATTGATTAGCAAAGCTGCCATGGAAAACACACACAGGCTTTTCCACACAAATAACCACCAAGGACGCCACCAGGCTCCTGTCTGCACTTCGATGATATCCGATAGTCCAAAGAAAAAGAAGGTGAGGAAAGCCATGAGTGCTTGATATCGCTCTGTTCCCGAACGGCGAATGATGCGGACTCCAAATCCGAGTGCGATCGCTATCCAAATCCCCGCCTCGATATAATTCCCCTTTTGGTAAATAGCTTCTAGCAGCTTAACTTGAGCGGCTGCCTGTTGGGGACTCGTCGGTTCCGAAAACGTTAACCCTGTCCAAATTCCTAAACTTACCAATAGGAAAAATAAGATGATCAGCCTTATCTTAGCAGCGTTAGTAATAGCAAAATGGTTTAGTTTAGTTGGTTTTTTGCTCATTACTTTCACACTCCACTCATTCAAAATGGTCTATTTATTAACTTATGAATAAGGGCGGGTTTTGTTGTTCATTTTTTTGTCTATAGCTAGTTGAATAGGCTAAATCCGCCCCTACAATTGACTCATGAATTAGCCAGGAATTGTTACCGTAAACGTTGTGCCAACTTCAGGTTCGCTGGTCACGCTAATGTTACCGCCATGTACGCTAACACAAGTTTGGGCAACCGTTAACCCTAATCCTGAACCCGGAATACTATCAATATTTGTTCCCCGGTGGAAGGCTTTAAATATATGGGGAATATCATCAACCGGAATACCAATTCCTCGATCGCAAACTTGAAAAATTACCTCAGTTGCTGTGCAATTTATCCGAAAATCAATAGTGCCACCTTGCGGAGAATATTTAATTGCATTCGTCAGTAAATTGCTCAAAATAGAACGCAGCATATTTTTATCTAAACAGGCGCTGCCACAGTCGGCATTTATAACACAATTTAGAACATGTTGATGGTCAGGGTTAAGCGGTATATCAGCCAAAATCTCTTGACAAAACTTTTCCAGCTCAACCTGCGTCGGCTGGAAATCCAATTGTCCCGTTTCAGCACGATTAATTGTGAGAATGTTATCTAACATTTGCCGTAGGCGTTGAGTCGCACCTTCAATACGTTGCAGATTTCTGAGTTTTTTATCAGGAGAAAATTTATCAGGGCAAAGTTGTAGGAGTTGAACGGAGGCTAAAATTGTACTCAAGGGAGTGCGAAATTCATGAGACACTAACGAAAAAAAGCGTAGCTGGAGTTGACTCAGTTCTTGCTGACGTTCGAGTTGGCGACGCATTTCTTCGGCTTGTTTGCGCTCAGTGATATCAATGCCAATACCAATGAGATACTTTACTGCACTGTTGTTATCTAGCAGGACTGTATTGTACCAGGAAATTAGGCGACGATTACCATCTCGTGCGAGCCAGTAATTTTCATGCTCGTTGGGAAAGTGACAGGCTTGGAGTTCTTTAATAATAGTTTTTACTGATTCAATGTCTTCTGGAATTAAAAACAAATCCCAAATATACTTTCCCTTGACTTCCTCAAAGGAATAGCCAGTTAATCGTTCACAGGTTTGATTAAAATAGAGTGTGTCATAAGTCACAAGTCCAGTAATAACTTAAGTGTAAGGGCGGGTTTAGCCGTGTAATTTTAGTCTCTACCAATACCCTCTCAACAAAACCCACCCTTGGTTATAACTGGGAGATCTAGGTAGCAAATGTTACCTTGTATCGGGTATTTCAGTAGATAATTGAATTACTGAATCGGTTTCTCAAGAATGAGTGGAGCCAAGGTTAAGGTTGGTAAAGTGGAAATCGGAAGAGTATAGCGCATCTGCTATATCAGCTTTAGTCTCCTTTCTGGTTTATTCAAAAAATTGGCTATGAAAATCTTGTTCGTGGAAGACGATATACCGCTCGCGGAAGCACTCACAGAGGCGCTTATCGATCAGCATTATGATGTGGATGTTGTCAATGATGGGGAAGCAGGCTGGCAACAAGCGATCAGCCTTTATTATGACTTAATTTTGCTCGATGTCATGCTACCTAAGTTAGATGGTGTCAGTTTGTGCCGACGTCTGCGTGCTGATGGCTATCACGGCTCGATCCTGATGATCACAGCCCTTGACACCAGCACGGATAAGGTGAACAGTTTAGATGCAGGCGCTGATGACTATGTGGTCAAACCCGTTGATTTGCCAGAACTCTTAGCTCGCATTCGAGCGCTGTTGAGGCGGGGAGGATGTTCAGTACCGCCAGTGCTAGAGTGGGAGCGCTTACAGCTCGATCCCAGCCGTCATGAAGTAACTTATAATCAACAGCCTGTACATTTAACCCCAAAGGAATATTCCTGTCTAGAATTATTTTTGCGAAATAGTCAGCGTATCATCAACCGCGAGTTTATCATTGAACATTTGTGGTCATCAGAGGCAAGCCCTTTTGAAGATACCGTTAAAGCCCACATTAAGAGCTTGCGTCACAAACTCAAAGCGGTGGGAGCGCCCGATGACTTGATTGAGACGGTTCACAGTGTGGGTTATCGATTGAAACCCTTGTCTTAATCTTTTCTTGAACTAAATCACTAAATTTCCTTTGTCATTCCCCAAATTTTTTACGTTTAACCTGTAAAGTCTGTAGTGGTCATCGAGTCATGACCGATAGGGGCATTCCCGTTTTTGACTGGATGTCCTCTAATTTCAGTGTTTCCGTGTGACGACAGCTCCATTCTTATCTCAGCAGGTAAACCATCAAGTTGAGGAAATGAACAATGTCTAAATCACTGTCTAAAGCGGTTGTAGACTTGGGACTACGATTAGTGAATGAAGAAATTGACAATGCACTGGCAGTTTATGGTGATGAGCTCTACAACGAACTGTTTGCCCAGCCTGATGTCCGTCAACGACTCGTTGACTACGTGATGGCAGCAATTCCCGAAGCTTATACCCAGGCAAAGAAAACGAGAAACGGTTCTGTATCCACGAAAATTCCTTACCATTCCTTAGAACTGCGTTTGCGGGTTGAAACCTATGCTCATTGGGGAATAGAGTACCTTCTACACACTCAATCAGACTGGCAACCTCCCTCGTCCCTAACCAATGCTCAATTCTATACCTTGCCTTGGAGCCATACCTATCTTTTTGCGCCAGCCTTTTCATAAGGAAAGCTGTTCTTGAGAGAAATTACGGATAAGCTGTTGGACATTTTGGGCAAAGTAAATAGGGGATTGAAGGTGTTTTAGCTGATTAAGTATCTGATTCAGTTTCAGCGAGGACAAAAAGGTAGAAAGCAGAAGGCAGAGGGTAGAATGCTCTATGCTTTTGGTATCTGCTTTTTTGTCTAGTGTTAACGGAGTGGTATGGGAAACAGCTCTGCCCTAGTCTTCTGCAGTCAAACTTGTGGATAAAGCTTTTTGGTAATCCTTTATCCTCCTTCTGAGTAAGAATTCTGACCAACTGATAACATTACGGGGGTTATTGATGATGACTCAACTATTTTCTTCTCGGCTCAATGACATTAGTAATCTTATGCTTTGTTACTACACCAATGGAACAGGCAAAACCTTAATTGCTCGGATTACCAATATCCCAAATTGGCGATTTGAGCGAATTATATTTCCCCAGGAACGTTTATTTTTTGAAGCCCCTTCCCAAGCTAAACTCGAACTTCATCACAATGGGGAAACCGCAATGAGTTTAATCGATAGTATTCCCTGTAGTTACCTAAAAGTCCAGGAACAGATGAGTCAAGTTCAGGAAACGCTATGGCATCAAATTGCTTGATTGCTAGAATCGATCATACCTAAACTATCCTGAATCTAGAGCATTCATAAGTTATTTAGCACGATTAGCCGACAATTTTTCCGCTAAAAGCGTCTGCGTAAATCACACTTGGTTCAATTTGGCGAATGGGGTTGGGGGAATCATAAACGATTAATAGCGCATCGGATTCTCCTAAACAGGGAAACAAGGCTAAACCTTCGGCGTGATCGCATCCTGGGGTAAAGGGTAAGTCAAACAGACTCTCTAGCTCTCCTGAGGCTTGCCCAGTGATACTATCGGCTGAACGGTCTAAAATAGACTTGAGGCGAAATACATTGATAGCGCCTTCTAAATCCATTGTCGGTCCAGCGAGAATCAACAAATCGTCTCCTTGCCAACAGAGTTCCCGCACGCCTAAACCATTAAGATCGATAAAGTGCTTGAGATAGCGTCTGCCGTTTTCACCGATATCCTGAAGGGTTAATATCCCCGGTGCAGTTTCAGCCACTTTGATTTCTATGATAACTGCCCAACCCCTGAGAACCGGACCCCGACAGCCCAAAAACACGCGATCGCCACGCACCGCCAATCCTTCAATATCTAAGCCATTATCCTTACTGGGTAAGGGATGGGTGACAAACGGACCCAAGTGAATATCGTCAATTAAGGCGTCCATGAGAATATTACTCGCTTCTGTCTTTTGTAGACAGGCGGCGGTCAATTTCTTATCAGGATTATCCGGGAGAGAAGATACTTTTAATAATTCGCCATTCACCAGAGGAATACGAATCAGTAAATATCGATTCACATCGGTTTTAATTGTGGCAAGGCGTTGTATGTCTTTTTCTAAATTTTTTCCTTTAGGTTTGCCACGTTTAGTGCTGTGGGAACCTGTTATCCAAAGATAATTATCGTCATGATCGATTCCTTCAATATCGATTTCATCATCTTGATTAAATAGTTCAATGAAATCTCCGAGATAATAGGATTGGTGATTACCAAAAACACAAGGTTCGATCAGAGAAAGACGTTCTACATTTAACCCGTCATCGGAACCTAGCCACAAATTGCCATCCGGTGTGAACGTGGTGGCTGAGAGTTCGTTAAGTAGGTCTTCATCGGAGGAATTAAAGCGTAAAAGGACGCGGCTGAGCAAAAAGGGATTGGACATAATTAGTGATTGGTGATTGGTGATTAGGTATTGGTGATTAAGGTGCGTATTTTTTCACAAAGTCAATGATTCTTATTCTCACCAGTACCTCAAGCCCTCTGGAGAAAATTTAAAGTACCAATGTTGAGGGCAAAGTATGGAAAGCCCTCACAGTAACCACGATTTGTTAGCAAAATCAGCCGGCTTTTCACTTTCCTTTTGAATCGGTCGTCCTAGAGTGCGGGCTTGAGGACGCTTGGTTTCTAAAGGTCGTTTGGTCTCTACAGGTCGCTTTTGATTTACTTTGGTCGCTTCATTCTCTTGTTTAAGTGTATCAACCTCCTGGATCAATTTCTCATTGGCTTGGGCAAGTTGAACGGCGGCTTTTTTGGCTTGATCAAACTCACTCTTGAGATGATTAATTTTCTTTAACTCATTTTGTAATTGTTCAACAGATTCTTGCTGCTGCTGCAATTGTGTTTCTAATTCCGTAATTTGTTTTTTTAAATCACGTTCTCGTTGCTCAGCTTGTGCTAAACTATCTTTTAAATCAACCAAAGTGGTTTCTTGGTTTTGAGCTTCCTCCAGTGCTTGCCTCAATTCCGCAACGGTGGCTTCTAGGTCAGCTTTTGTCGGATTCGAGCTTCTCGTTGTACTGGTTCTCCGGCGAGTTGCCATAGTTGATGTCTCCTCTGTTTCAGTATTCGGTTCGTCGGTATCGTCAACATTTTGCTGATTCGGGGATGGCGATTTTTCCACTTCTTCCCGTAGCAAATCAGTTAAACGTTTTTTAGTCATTAGCACCCCCAATTATGGTGTATTTCATCCGCCACGCGGCGATAATCAGCTTGAGCTTCACGGGCATTTTCTCCCCGCCATTGAGTAATCGGTATCCCCTGTAGGGCGGCGCGTTCATGGGCTTTATACGCCCGAATAAACGTCCCGAATGCAGGAACGCCGAGTTCCCGGAGTGTGGTTTGAGCTTCTAAAGCTTCCCGGCGACTACGAGAGTCTACCCGGGTTAAGAGTACCCGATGGGAGGTTCCCACAGGCGCGATCGCACGCCGCACGGTTTCCATTAAAACCGCTAAATCCATCGGTGCGGGAGGTGTGGGTAAAACAATATAATCTGCGATCGCGACAACTGCATTCAAAGCTTGCGATCGCAGCGCGGGCGGCGTATCCACAACCGCTAACTCGTAGCCTTTCAGGGTTTGCAGGCGACTCAAGAGTTGAGGATTGGTTTCTTTGGCGACATCAAACCCGATTTTTCCCTCACTACGTTCCACCCACCAACTCGCCGAACCTTGCGGATCAGTATCCACTAATAAAACCTGTTTTCTCTCCGCTAGTACGGCGGCTAAGTTGATTGAGGTCGTGGTTTTGCCCACACCTCCCTTACCATTAATGATAGCGATTATGCTGGTCATTCGTCATTTGTTTATGTCATTTGTTTATGTCATTTGTCATTCGTCATTTCTTATTTGGTAGGGGCGGGTTTAGTGACATCTGGGTCATTGGAAACAATAGGGGTGAAACCCGCCCCTACACAGGTTTTATTGCTTTGGGCAATGCTCCTTGCATCTTACTTAACCACTCAATTAAATTTTCTAACTGTTTGTTAGCTTTGAGGACGCCTAATCCCCGTACTGTTACTTTACCAGGAGAATAGACAAAGCGCGATCGCAAATTTTCGGGTAAGTTCTCTTTCAATAGATTCCACGCCGGTTCCTCCATGGGCGTTTCCAGAACAATGTGCTGTTTCCCTTCGGGTTTAATTCGACTAAATCCTAGAGACTTCGCCACCTGTTTGAGTTGTACAATCCGCAATAATTGCTCAACGGGTGCGGGTAAAGAACCATAGCGATCATTCCAATCAGCCGCAATTTGGGCTAACTCGGACTGGAAATTCGCCGCCGCCACTGTCCGATACGCACTCATTTTTTGCTCCAAATCGGGAATATAATCAGCCGGGATAAAGGCGGTGATATTCAAGTCAATCTGCGTATCATCCACTTGGGGAATTTCTTGACCCTGAATCTCGCGAATGGCTTCTTGCAGCATTTCCATATACAAATCAAAGCCAATCACATCCATTTGTCCCGACTGTTCCGCCCCTAGAAGATTTCCCACCCCCCGGATTTCCATATCCCGCGTCGCGAGTTGATATCCCGAACCCAACTGAGTAAACTCCTGAATCGCCCGTAAGCGCTTGCGAGCAGGGTCAGAAAGCGTTTCTCGCTTCGGATAGAATAACCAAGCGTGTGCTTGAACCCCAGATCGCCCGACTCGTCCCCGCAGTTGGTAGAGTTGGGCTAGACCAAAGCGTTGGGCGTCTTCAATCAGGATAGTATTCACTCGCGGAATATCTAACCCCGATTCAATAATAGTGGTACAAATGAGGATATCCGCATCCCCGTTACTAAAGGTGAGCATTGTCGCTTCTAATTCCCCTTCTGGCATTTGCCCATGGGCGATAGCCAATCTCGCCGCTGGTATCATTTCCCGCAGTTTAGTAGCTACTTCTTCAATTCCCTCGACTCGGGGGACAACATAGAACACCTGTCCCCCTCGATCTAATTCCGTGCGAATCGCGGTACGAACCGCTTCTGGATCATAAGGGGCTAAATGGGTTTTAATGGGACGCCGGGAAGGGGGTGGTGTGGTAATTAAACTCATTTCCCGCACCCCAGATAGGGACATATATAAAGTACGGGGAATGGGTGTAGCGGTTAAGGTAAGCACATCGACTTGAGTTTTTAGAGCTTTAATTTTCTCCTTTTGGTTCACCCCAAATCGCTGTTCTTCATCAATGACTAACATACCTAAGTCGCGGAATGTTACACCTTTTCCTAATAATTGATGGGTACCCACAACAACATCTAATTCCCCAGTATTGAGGCGGCGCTGAATCTCCTTGCGTTCCTGAGCGGTGCGGAAACGGTTGAGTAATCCCACATGAATGGGATAGGGAGCAAAGCGTTCTTTGAGGGTGTGGTAATGTTGTTGAGTCAGAATCGTGGTTGGGGCGAGGAAGGCGACTTGTTTGCCGGAGGTAATCACTTTAAAAATTGCCCGCAATGCCACCTCGGTTTTCCCAAACCCCACATCCCCACAAACCAAGCGATCCATGGGGCGATCGCTCTCTAAATCTCGCTTCACATCTTGCACCGCCTTGAGTTGATCTGGGGTGGGTTGGTAGGGAAATGACTCCTCTAGTTCATCTTGCCAAGGGGAATCCACGGGAAACGCATAACCGGAACGTTGACTGCGTTGGGCATAGAGCTTGAGTAAATCAACCGCCAGTTTCTTAATGCTTTTGCGAACCCGACTTTTGGTCTTTTCCCAGGCTTTGCTGGACATTTTATTCAGTTGGGGCGCAGGGCTATCGGCGCTGCGATAGCGAGACAAAACCCCCACCTGATCGGCGGCTACCCGCAATAATCCATCAGCATATTGTAAAACTAGATATTCACGGGTTTCATGGTTAAGGGTGAGGCTTTCTAGCTTGACAAATTTACCAATCCCGTGATTTTTATGTACCACATAATCCCCAGGGGTTAACTTATTCGGGTCAACCTGTTTCGAGGCGGCGCGGCGTCGTTTACGCACATAACTGGGGGTGGCGAGGGTATGCTGCCCAAAAAACTCGCGATCGGTAATGACAACAAGGCGAAACGTAGGCAGGATAAAGCCTTCGAGTTCAGCTAATCCGGAATATTTGACCGCCACGGGTGTTTTCTGGCTTTGCAGTTTATCAATGGCGGGATAGTCACGGGGATTAGGAACAAACTGGGCGGGACAATCATGTTCCTGTAACAGAGAGACAGAACGACTAGGTTGGGCAGAAATCAGCCAAACCGAAAACTTGCGATCGCGTTCACTGCGGACAATTTCTGCAAGTTTGGCAAATTGGTGCGGTGTTGCGGGAATGGGGCGGCTGGCTAAATTTACCGCTTTGTCATTGGTTGCTTCTGCCAGTTCTGATAAATAGACTGTAAAAACGTGCCATGGCGCGTCTGGGTCATATTGACGATGCAGAGGGGGAAGGGGATGGGCAAGGGTTTCTAAATGTTCTTGGGCGTGTTCCACCCAGCGATCGCAATGGGCGCGACATTGTTCGGGTTCGTCAATGGCAATAACGATATTATCGGGTAAATAATCCAATAGAGAGGCGGGTTTCTCAAAGGCAATACCCAAGAAGCGGCGACTCCCTTCCAGATGTCCCCCGGCTTGCCAAAGTGCCTGTTCCTCTTCCTCTAGATGGATTTGAACCTGTTGAACTTGGGTATCACTGAGGGCATCGGTAATAATGGGGCTAAAATCAGTAGGGGTAAGTACAAGTTGCTCAATTTTATCTAGGGAGCGTTGGGTCGCGGGGTCAAATTCGCGCAGTTGTTCGAGTTCATCCCCAAACCATTCCAAACGCACCGGTAATTCAGCCGCAACTGGGAAAATATCCACAATATCACCGCGCCGACTCCACTGACCTTCCATTTCCACCAGTGGCACTCGATCATAACCCAAGCGTGCTAATTGTTGATCGATTTGTTTAGTGTCCCAACTTATGCCTCGGTTGATTGTCAGACAGTAGGATGCCAAGGCGGCGACGGGTGGTAAATGGGGTTGGAGTGCCGCATGAGTGGCGACAATTGCCAGTCCCTTGTGTTTTGTCTGTCCATTGTCTGTTGAAGTCCCTTGGTTAGCCTGATCAGAACTTGACGAATGACCAATCACCAAATCGGCTAATACCTGCATTTGTCCCCAAGTCATTTCCGATTCTGGGTTAAAAGGTTCGTAGGGTGAGGCTTCTGAGGTGGGATAGAAATGAACCGTTTGCCAGTTCATGGCTTCCAATTGCGCCGCCCAGCGACTAGCTTCTTCCAACGTGGCACAGACAACCAAAAGATTACGCCCTGCGGCTTGGGCGATAGCAGATGAGACTAACCCCTTAGGTAGACGAGCAATCCCATTCAGGTGCAAAGACGACTGACGATTCAGTTTAGAGAGGAGTTCACTCGTCAGAGGCGATCGCTCCAGAGTCCGAATGATAGAAGAGAATGCCATGATTCACCGCACGTTATTAGAAATAGACAACCCAAGCCGCTGTCCATCGGCTTATCTCATTGTAGAAGCCTTGGTCGAGGCAGATTTACTCACTTATGAGTCAAAAAGAAATAATAATCGTCAAAAGAAGCCCCGACACCAAACCCCCAACCTGATTCACCCCACACCCAATCTCCCGATCAACCCCTCTGCGTCCCTCTGCGTGAACCTCTGCGTCCCTCTGCGTTAAAAAAACTATTCTATCGCCACCCTCAAACCTTGGTCAGGACGGGTTTCCTCCCATGGATAGGAGTCAAAAGGAACCCCGACACCAAACCGCAGACGCTTCTCGCATCACATCTCTACAGTCAAAACCCAGAACTCAAGTCATGCTTAATACTAGAACGTGAGGAATACATCCTCCCTCACTTGCCAGCCACTAAACCCATGTCCTCTGTCTCTCGCGAAATTGTCTTTGTCCTCTTCCTTATCGGACTCAATGGTATCTTTGCTATGTCAGAGATGGCGATTGTCGCCGCTCGCAAGGTGCGCCTGCAACAATTAGCTAATCAAGGTAATTCTAAAGCTCGCACGGCTTTGGAGTTGACTAATTCCCCGAATCAGTTCCTCTCCACAGTTCAGATTGGGATTACCCTGATTGGTATCCTCGCCGGTGCCTTTGGCGGTGCGACGATTGCCGAACAACTCGCTACCCAGTTGAAGGGGATTCCCCTACTTGCCACCCGGGCAGATGCGATCGCGTTATTTGTTGTCGTGGTGACGATTACCTACCTGTCTCTGGTTATCGGGGAACTGGTGCCTAAGCGATTGGCACTGAGTAACCCAGAATTAATTGCCACGGCGGTAGCGACACCGATGAAATTTTTGGCAAAACTCGCAGCGCCTGCGGTTCATTTATTAAGCTATTCCACGGAAACTGTATTGCACCTGTTGGACATCGCCCCTTCCCAAGAACCGACGGTAACCGAGGAAGAAATCAAGATTTTAATGCAGCAAGGCACAGAAGCCGGAACCTTTGAGCAAGTCGAACAAGACATGGTGCAGCGAGTATTCCGGTTAGATGATCAACGGGTTGGTGGCTTGATGACGCCTCGTCCCGATATTGTCTGGCTAAATTTAGACGATTCCTCGGAAATGAACCGCCATAAAATGATGACGAGTTCCCATACTCGTTTTCCGGTTTGTCAGGGTGGAATTGACAATGTGCTGGGTGTTGTGCAAGTCAATGCCTTACTTGCCCATTGTCTGGCGGGTTATCCTCTCGATCTAACCTGTTGCTTGCGGCAGCCATTATTTATCCCCGAAAGCACTAGGGCGCTGAAAGTATTGGAGTTATTCAAGCAATCAGGACCGCATTTGGCATTGGTGGTGGATGAGTATGGAATAATTCAAGGATTAGTGACACTCAATGATATTTTAGAAGCCATTATTGGTGAAATTCCCTCTTTTGATGATGCCGATGAGTTGCACGCGGTACAGCGGGAGGATGGTTCCTGGTTAGTTGATGGCATGTTATCCGTTGAAGAGTTCCGCAAACTATTTAGCATTGAGGAGTTACCGGGAGAGCAACGGGGAAACTATCATACGTTAGGCGGTTTTGTAATTACTCATTTAGGTCGCATCCCTACTGCGGCTGACTATTTTGAATGGGGAGGTTTACGGTTTGAAGTGATGGATATGGATGGCAATCGGGTGGATAAGGTATTGGTGGCACCGTTGCAAAAAGAGTTTTATCCGCGTTCTAATGATGTGTATTGAAACTAAGGCTGGTGGGCATTGCCCACCCTACGGTAAATAGGAGGATGTCACCGAGTCTCGATATCGTACAAATGGCAGAGAGTTCGTAGTTTTTGTTGGACACGCTCACGCACATTCTCTGGCGACAGAACCTATAAGTTAATGAATGTTAGCAATATGCACCTTTTAGATCCGAATCAATCCTATACGTTTAGTAAAATCTTTGAATTAAGGATTCTTGCCGATGAATTAGCCAATGAATTCGGATATAAATTAATTCGCAAGCGTTTGACATTGCCTCAATATCAGTCTGAGCTAGAGCAGTTAGAAGACCTCAAGAACCGCATTGAATCCGTGCTTCCTTACGTTGATTTATCAAGTGAAGCTTCTCGACGTGAAGTATTGATTTCACAGGTACTTTTGCAGTTAGTTCAATATACGAAATCTCAACTAAGAATTGAATATCCTATCAAAGTGAACGAGCAATTACAAGGTTACTTAGATTACTTACTCAGAAGTGAAACAGAGTTGCTAGTCATTGAAGCAAAGCGCGAGGATTTAGACTACGGTTTTACACAACTTGTAGCAGAAATGATCGCTCTCGATCAATGGGATAGAACTCCTGAACAATCCATTTTGATTGGTGCAGTCACTACTGGCACGGTTTGGCAATTCGCCTGTTTACATCGAAAAACTAAAGAAATTGAGCAGGTATTAAATCTTTATCGAGTTCCAGATGATCTAGATCCACTCATGCGAATTCTTGTGCAGGCTCTAATTGCATAGTCTTTCCAACAAGTATTAACCACGGGGCGGGTTTAGTCACATCTGGATGCAACCGAAAAGATAGTAGTGAAACCCGCCCCTACACACATTGCGCTACATACCGTGAAAACTAAAATCTCCCCCAGCTCCCTCTGCTCCCCCTGCTCCCTCATCACAAAACCCTAAATGATTAATAGGTAGGCAATGGCGGTGGCGACTCTAACCGCAGTGGCGCAAAATAACGACTCTTAACCACACTCGTCGGCTTCCAGGGTGGATGCCAATACATCTCTTGAATCACCGCTTTATCCTCATCCGGTGACCAGTGAAAACAGACAACGCTAATATTATTACAGCCGACAATTTCCTCACCCTCTTGTAACCAGCGATTTCGCCATAACCAGGATATAGAACCTAATAAAACCTTTTGCCATAAGGGTGATGTCTGGTGTAAATCTGGTTGGGGATGTCGCTTCAGCCAAGGTACTGACTCCGCTTTTTGGCGTTTACTCCACTCTGTGCGATACCGCCAATCAGGTTGCGATCGCTCATCCTTGAGGGCGACTTGCCACGCAATGTCCCAATTCCCTTGAGGAACCTGGATTTGCTGCCAAAAAGGTCCTTCACTGGGAACAGGCAGATCCTGGATTCTCACCTTATCGGGAGTGGTGATAATTTCCAGCAGTTGTGGCGGTTTCTCCCATCCCACCCAATATTGGGGTTGTTCTAATAGCAGTGATTTGACTTTGGTATGAGCTAAATAGGTCTTTAACTCGGCATTTTTAATCGCACTAGAGGTTAACTGTACCAGCACAGAGGCAGATTTAGGATTTTGGCTCTCTTGAGCTTCCTTAACCCGCGATGGCTCATCTCGACAGCCTTCATCTGCTTCCCAGATGTAGCCTGATGCTTGTCTCTGGAGTTCCCCACAGGGATGGGACCAATAGTTGAGGCGAACCACCGAACCATAGTGAATATCCCCCGACAGCAACACGATGCGATCGCGTCGCTGAAATAGCGCCGTTAGCAGCTTAGTAAAAGCGACATCGTGAAAGTTCCACGAATCCCCCACATCTGTGCCAAACACCTTACCCTGACGCCAATACCACTGTTGAGCTAAATCCACTATCGATGCATGAATTAAGTTTGTCGGTAAAACGAGTAATGTGGCTTCAATCCTCGACTTACCCGCCGCTTTTAGCTGATCGGTTTTGTCTAGAGAGTCTTCAATTTGCTGATCAAAGGCTGTCGGGGATAATAGCATCGGCGGCGCCATCACCTGATCTTCTCCCATGGGATAACCCCGCCACGTCCGCGTATCGAGTACGATAACTTCGTGTTTAAAACTCCTCACGCTATAGTGCCAGGTTAAGCTAGGAGTACCATCAGCATAGTCTCGATTCAGAACTAAAACCGTTCCATCCTGTTTCAATTTCGGCAATCCCGTTTCAGCCTCAATCCCAGGTACTCCCAAATACTTCCCCATCCTCTCCCAGGCTAATTCATCCGTCCCGCCTGATTCTGACCATTGTTGCAACGCCTGCCATAGTTGATCTCCCGGTTGCCCCGATGTAAACTGTTCCGGTGTATTTCCCCACCCTTGACACAGAGCATAAGCTAATAGTCCATTTTGTACCACCCGTCTACCCAGAGGTTTACCCAAAACCCGATTACACCACTCCCGATTCAAATACCAATCATCGCTAACATCGTGGTCATCAAAGATCATATAGGTTGGCACATTCGCTAGCGATCGCCTGACTTGCCACAAACGGCTAGCAAACTCCTGAATCGCTTTAACTTCCTTATCCCACGTTTTCGGCTTTTTTCCCCTGATCTTGCCCTTAGTAAAGGGATTTACCCAAAGGATTGGCGACCAAAAAAACAGATACATCGCCAAATATTCACCCAAACTAAACAGATGACTTTTGGCGCGTTCAGGTTGATTATCCAGCATCGCGGTCAAGCCAGCATATTTTTGGGCAATTTCCGTGCGCTGTCCGGGTTTCCACTCACTCACTTTTTTCCGGGAATACCCCTTGACAAAATCCCCTTTATAGGGAATATCTTCCTCCCAACCCAGTAAGGTAGTCCCCACATCGCCTAGCGCGGCTAACAAGGGATCAGCCACATCATCCCCATAAATTTGGTCCCCCGTTAAGAAGAGTTGATGGGGTCTACAATGGGGTTGATCGGCTGACTGTTCTATCAAGCCATCCAGCAGGGGTAGGGCATCTTGTCCCTTACCGTGGGCTTTTCGACAGGAACCGTGAACAATCCGCAGATGATTTAAGTCATCTGGCGGCATAGCAAATGTCGGCAGATTGTGTTCTAAATAGCTAATCGTGATGAAGGGGAAAACCTCTCTGGCGTTGAGGGCATCGTTGAGGGTTTGATTGCGATCGCCAAATTCCAAATCGTAGGCATAAATCTGTCCCGGTTCAAGTAAATATCCATCCACAGGTTTAGCCGTCACAGCGACAATATGCAGGTATTTGCCAACAGCTACAGTAGCGCGTGATCCAGTCAACCGTTCCTGATCAATGGTTTTACCCTGACCGTCGATAGTGGTATAAACTCGAAGTGTGACTATACTCGGCGCTTTCAGTGCCAGCCAAACCGTGACTCCATCTGGATCAGTACGCCGCAAGATTGGACCTGCCAAAATTAGCGGCAGATGGGGGAGTTGTTGCTGAAATTCGCTGTAGGCGTCGAGCAAGGGCAAAGCTAAAGGGTTGAAGAATGAGTGGTCATACAGACTTTATACTACCAAAAAAGGTTGATAGGTTTTTGGCAATCTACATAAAAATACTCAACTGAAATGACATTGTTAAATAGTAATTCTATCAAGATTAATCAATTACTGACGACTCTACCTGATCAGGAATACCAGCGCCTCGTTCCCCACCTCAAAGAAGTATCTCTGACATTAGGACAAATTCTTTACCAACCCGGAGAACCGATTCTCCATGTCTATTTCCCGAATCGGGCAATAGTTTCTTTAATCATCCTCTTGGCAAATGGTTTGACGACTGAAGTTGGCATGGTAGGGAAGGAAGGAATGGTGGGGATTGCTGTATTTTTAGCGGATGGGATGGCAATCAACGAGGCAGTTGTGCAAATAGAAGGCACAGCGATGAAGATGAATGCCTCAATTCTGAAAAGCGAGTTTGAGCGAGGGAGTAAATTGCCACGATTGCTCCTCTTTTACACCCAAACCCTGTTAAATCAGGTTAGTCAAACGGCGGCTTGCAATCGCCATCATAAAAATCCTTCGTTGTGGGAAACCCTGTGTCTTTAGACCAGGGAGGAACACGCGGTAGCGGTTTAAGCATACCCCTTTCGGGGTGGAGGGGTATGGTTGCCCCTCCGGTTTTCACCCATTTCTGGGGTAAAGTTAGCCTCGCCAAGGTTATCGGTCGGTAACTGTCCAAAAAGCACTGTTTCAGTGACCTTAAAACTGTTTAACTT